>NZ_JBRREC010000020.1:0-58870 GCF_056760015.1 Stenotrophomonas sp. STEN029
CTGGCATGCCCGCAACTTCCAGTGCATCAGCTTCGCGGCTGACGCGGCTCCCACAAAAAGCGTGCAGCGTTATGGGATTGTCGGTGATGCCCCTGCCGAGCATGGCTCGGCACTACCCATCCGTGCAGCGTTATGGGTTTGTCGGTGATGCCCCTGCCGAGCATGGCTCGGCACTACCCATCCGTGCAGTGTTATGGGTTTGTCGGTGATGCCCCTGCCGAGCATGGCTCGGCACTACCGGTTGGATCAGATGTCTTCGGCTTCTTCGGTGCTTTTGCGCAGGCGGCCGATCTGTGCGGCGGCCGGGCCGCTGAAGGAGACCAGTTCGCGGCCGCGCAGCACCATGCGCCCGGTGTGGCGATCCTGGCCGTCATAGGAGTAGTCGAAACGGAAGCTGCGTTCGAAGCCCAGCCAGCCGTTGGGCAGGCGGCACAGGCGCAGGCCGGTGCTGTGCACGCTCTGGTCCAGCCACTGCACGTCGGCAGCACGGCAGGCGTTGCGGCCCAGTTCGGTGGCGCGGTCGGCAGCGGCGCGGGAGCGGTCCCAGAACGCAAAACCAATCGCGCCGACAATCATCAGGATAAGAAGGGTAGGCATGCGAGCACTTTAGGCGATCTGCTCATCCATGCGCAGCCCTCTGTTTGCGGTTGATGGCGGTGCGCGAGCAAGCCTCAGTGCGTCACCGGCGTTGGAATCGGCTCGTCCGGTGGCGGCGGCAACGGCGCGGTCGAATTGAATGCCGGCGCCGGGTTGGTCGCGGTCAACTTCAAGAGTGCGGCCCAATCCTGTCGATTGAGGTTGCACTCTTCCTCCTGGCCGGGTGAGCAGCGCTGTTCAATCGGCGAGCTCGGTACCTGCGCAGCGTTGGTTTTTGGCAACTCGAGCAGGCCAGTGCGATCAAGCATGAGCTTGCGCATCACTACTGAGTTGGCGACGTTGCCGCCGACCAGATAGAGCGTGCGGTCGCCGCCCATGTTGGCGCTGACCACGATTTCGCAGTGCGATTTCCAGTTGCCGGCACGGCCGCTGCCCAGCGCCTGGATCAATCCGGCGTAGTTCAAGGTGCTGCTGCGATCGCGCAGGAAGCACAGCATGTCGCCAGGGGCCGGCTTCTCGCTGGCCGGGTCGGCCAGGCGATACGGCATGCCGTTGCTGCCGCCCTGGTAGGCGGCCCGGATGTAGTCGATATGGCGTGGTGATCGGGTAAAGCCGGGCACGGCGGCGCGCGTCATCACCCAGGAGATGAAGGCGGCTGACCACGGGTTGTCGATCAGGAACGCGCGACAGTCGGTGTCGGTATAGCGGTTGCCGGCCGGCTGCGCGCAGCTGCTGGCGCCGGCAATGGCGCCCATCGGGCCAAGCGTGCCGCTATCGCGCCAATAGCCGACGACGCGCTGCCAGGCGATCAGGCCGTTGTCAGCCAGATGCTCGTTCTCGGCCTCGGTAACGCCGAGGCTGGCGATGCGGCCGTCGCGGTCGATGAAGGGGCGATACCAGAGGCGGTGTTCACCGCAGGCCGCTGCAACCACGGCCTTGGCGGTTTCGCTCAGGCCATAGCGCGGCGGCACGTCACAGGCTTCGGCTGCCATCGCCGGCAGGGTGGGTAACAGCAGGGTCAGGCCGCACAACAGGAATCGGTATGCCACAGCGGGCTCCGCGGGGGATATTGGGGGAGTGTCGCAGCCGGGGCCGTGTGCATGCCGTGAGTCAGCGCGGTGGCGGGCCCAGTTTCAGCGACAGATCGATGGCTTGCACGTGTTTGGTCAGGCCGCCGATGGAAATGCAGTCCACGCCGTCTTCGGCGATGGCGCGCAACGTGCTCATGTCGACGCTGCCGGAGACTTCAAGCGGAATCCGTCCGGCGGTGATGCGCACGGCATCGCGGCGCATCGCCGCGCTGAAGTCGTCGATCAGGATGCGCTCGCAACCGGCGGTTAGTGCCTCCTGCAGCTGCTGCAGGTCTTCCACTTCCACTACCAGGGGCAGTTTGGGTTGTTGCGCGCGTGCGGCGTGCACGGCGGCAGTCAATGAGCCGGCCGCGCGGATGTGGTTCTCTTTCAGCATCACCGTATCGAACAGGCCGATGCGGTGGTTGTCGCCGCCGCCGCAGCGCACCGCGTACTTCTGCGCCAGCCGCAGGCCGGGCAGGGTTTTACGGGTGTCGAGGATACGTGCCTTGGTGCCTGCCACCGCCGCGACGTAGCGCGCGGTGGTGGTGGCGGTGCCGGACAGGGTCTGCAGGAAGTTGAGCGAGGTGCGCTCAGCGCTGACCAGGCTGCGGCTGCGGCCGCTCAGGGTGGCCAGCACCGTGCCGGCGCTGACATGGTCGCCTTCCAGCACCCGCCAGTCGATCCGGACCTGCGGGTCCAGCGCGCGATGGGTGGCGTCGAACCAGGGGCGGCCGGCGATCACCGCGTCCTGCTTGCACAGCAGGTAGGCGACGTCGGCGGCATCGGGCAACAGCGCGGCGGTGACGTCGCCGCTGCCGATGTCCTCGGCCAGGGCGCGGGCGACATCGGCGTCAATCTGTTCCTGCGGCGGGGCCAGCGGCGGGTGCGGCAGCATTATTTGGCCGGGAAGTCGGTGATCTGGGCGGTGGCGATGGCTTCATCGGCCAGCAGCACCGGGATGCCGTCATCGACGCGGAAGACCTGCTTGCGGTCGCCGCTGATCAGGGCCTCGCGCAGCGGCTGGGTCTGCGGACTGCCGTCGGCGCGGGTCACGCTGCCGCTGCCGATGGCGCGGTTGAGGGCTTCCAGGCCGGCGCTTTCCAGCAGGAACAGCGGCTGGCGGGTGTCGGGGGAGACAAGCAGGTCGAGCAGTTTGCGGTCCATCAGTTCGTGGTCTTGCGGGGAAGACGGCTAGAATACGTCTTTGCAGCAGGTGACGGCCAATGACCCCCAACCACCCCGCGCCGCTAGTCGGCATCGTGATGGGTTCCCGCTCAGACTGGGAAACCATGCAGCACGCCGCCCAGAAGCTTGATGCTTTGGGCGTTCCGTATGAAGTGAAGGTAGTTTCCGCGCACCGGACCCCGGATGTGCTGTTCAGCTATGCCGAGCAGGCGGGCCCGCGTGGCCTGCGCGCGATCATCGGTGGCGCTGGTGGTGCGGCGCACCTGCCGGGCATGCTGGCTGCCAAGACCGCCGTGCCGGTGCTGGGCGTGCCGGTGCAGTCCAAGGCACTCAATGGCATGGATTCGCTGCTGTCGATCGTGCAGATGCCGGCGGGTATCCCGGTAGCGACCTTTGCCATCGGCAACGCTGGTGCATCAAATGCGGCCCTGTTTGCCGCGGCCATGCTGGCCGCCGAGCAGCCCCAGATCGGTGCTGCGCTGGAGGCTTTCCGCGCACGCCAGACCGAAGATGTGATGGCTGCGGACGATCCGCGCCAATGATCACGGTTGGCATTCTCGGTGGCGGGCAGCTGGCCCGCATGATGGCGCTGGCGGGAGCTCCGCTGGGCCTGCGTTTCGTGGTGTTCGATCCGGCCGCCGATGCGTGCGCGGGGCAGGTGGCGCCACTGCAGGTGGGCAACTTCGATGACACCGAGGCATTGGCTGAGTTCGCGGCCAAGGTCGACGTGATCACCTTCGATTTCGAAAATGTGCCTGCCGCCAGTGCGCATTGGCTGGCCGAACGCAAGCCGGTGTTCCCTAATCCGGCCGCCCTGGCGGTGGCGCAGGATCGGCTCAGTGAAAAGACCTTGTTCCAGGAACTGGGGATAGCGCTGCCGGCATTTGCCGATATCCGCAGCCGCGATGAATTGGCCGCCAAGGCTGCCGAGTTCGGCATGCCGTGCATTCTCAAGACGCGGCGGTTGGGCTACGACGGCAAGGGCCAGTTCCGCATCCGTGACGCGGCGGACATCGATGCGGCCTGGCAGACGCTGGGTGCGCAGGTCGACAAGACCGGGCTGATCCTCGAGGGCTTTGTGGCGTTCGAGCGGGAAGTCAGCGTGGTGGCCGTGCGCGGACGTGATGGCGAATTCCGTGCGTGGCCGCTGACCGCCAACTGGCATGTGGATGGGGTACTGTCGGCCAGTCTGGCGCCTGCTGCGCTGTCCGCCGAGCAGCAGGCGACCGCGATTGCCTATGCGCGCCGTGTTGCCGAGCGCTTGGACTACGTTGGCGTATTCGCGCTGGAGCTGTTCTGCCGTGGCGATGCGTTGCTGGCGAACGAAATGGCGCCGCGCGTGCACAATTCGGGTCACTGGACCAGTGATGGTGCGGAAACCTCGCAGTTCGAGAACCATATCCGCGCCGTGCTTGGCCTGCCTCTGGGCGATACCCGCATGCTCGGCCACGCCTGCATGCTGAACTGGCTGGGGCAGATGCCCGACGCCAAGCCGGTGCTGGGCGAAGCTGCCGGTCATTGGCACGACTACGGCAAACAGGCCCGCGAGGGCCGCAAAGTCGGTCACGCCAACCTGCGTGATGACGCGCCGGCGGCGCTGGCGGATGCCTTGCTGCGCGTGGGTGAGGCCTTGGGCCGGCAGGAGCAGGTCGCCCCGGTGGTTGAAGTCCTGCGTCGCGGCGGCATGACGGCGAACTAATCTTTGCCGGCGTAAGGTTCTCCAGTCCCAACTGGAGAACCCAGCCATGCTCGACTGGAATGACTACCGCCGTGAGCTGAAGGGCCGTATCGGCGAACTCGGCAAGCTCTCGCCGGATACGCTCAAGGGCTATATCACCCTGAGCGGCGCAGGCGCGCAGACCAACCGCCTGGACGGCAAGACCCGCGAATTGATCGCGTTGGCGGTGGCGGTGACTACCCGCTGCGATGGTTGCATCACCACCCATGTCGACGCTGCCCTGAAGCAGGGCGCCAGCCGCGAGGAAATTGCCGAGGCGCTGGGTGTGGCGGTCGCGCTCAATGCCGGCGCGGCACTGGTGTATTCGGCACGGGTGCTGGACGCGGTGGCTGCGCACGAGTGAGGCGGGTTTTGCTTCTGGCTCACTCAGAGAACTTTCAGATCGTCATTCCCGCGCAGGCGGGAATCGCTCTGGCTTCTGTGCTTCTGCAGTAGCCGCGCGCGTTGCCCAAGTGCACAAGTGGTTCCGAGGCTGAAGCCGGATCAGGATCGGGAGCGATTCCCGCCTGCGCGGGAATGACGACGTAGGAGCAAAGCCAAAGCCCTGCATGCTCGCCGTCGCTGGCGCTCAGCGCAGCTGCGCCTCAACGAAATCCCAGTTCACCAGTTTCCAGAACGCCTGCAGAAAGCGCGCGCGATCATTCTGGTAGTCGCTGTAATACGCGTGCTCCCACACATCGCAGACCAGCAATGGCGTGCTGTCGCCGGTCAATGGGGTGTTGGCGTTGCGGGTGCTGACAACGGCCAGCTTGCCGTCCGGGTGCTGCACCAACCAGGTCCAGCCCGAGCCAAACACGCCCAGGGCGGCCCGGTTGAACTCTTCCCGTAGTTTCTGCGCATCGCCGAATTGACGGTTGATGTGCTCGGCCAGCACTCCCTGCGGGTCGCCGCCTGCACGCGGGTGCAGACATTGCCAGAAGAAGTCGTGGTTCCATGCCTGCGCCGCCGCCTGGAACAGGCTGCCCTGGCTGTTGCGTACGATCTCCTCCAACGGCAGCGCGTCCAGCTCGGTGCCGGCGATGCGCGCATTGACCGTATCCACGTAGCCGCGATGGTGCCCGCCGTGGTGCAGGTCCAGGGTCTCGGCGGAGATGTGCGGCTGCAGCGCGGTACGGGCGTAGGGCAGTTCAGGAAGTTGGACGGGCATCGGAGATTCTTTTCGGGGCAGGGCGCCGGGAGTTGGCCGGCTCGGCTTACAATGGTCAACCACGGGAAAGTCTATCCGACCAGGACGGGCCGTTCTTTCGCAGTAGGGAGAATTCGAATGCCGGTGATGGAACAAATCCAGGCTGAGGTGGAGCAATATCCCCTTGTCCTGTTCATGAAGGGTACGCCGCAGTACCCGATGTGCGGCTTTTCCAGCCGCGCGGTACAGGCGTTGACGGCAGCCGGGGCAATCAATCTGCGCACGGTCAACCTGCTGGAGTTCCCGGAGGTGCGAGCCAATCTGCCGCGCTACTCGAACCTGGCGACCTTCCCGCAGTTCTTCATGCACGGCGAGTTGATTGGCGGCTGCGACATCATTCTGGAGCTGCTGGAGTCCGGCGAGCTCAAGCGCATCGTTGCCGAGGCCGGGCAAGCGTGAGCGCCCAGCCCCGGGGGGACGTGGGCGCCGACCTGGCTGGTCGGGTAATTCTGATAGCGGGTGCTGCGGGCGGTCTGGGCGCAGCGGCGACCCGGGCCTGCACGGAGGCCGGCGCGACGGTGGTGATGCTGGGCCGCAAGGTCGCCAAGCTCAATCGTGTCTACGACAGCGCCGCACAACTCGGCCCCGAGCCGATGCTGTACCCGCTGGATCTGGAGGGGGCCAGTCCCGATGACTACGCGGCCCTGGCCGAACGGCTGGAGTCCGAGCTCGGTCGGCTGGACGGCGTTCTTCATTGCGCGGCCGATTTCGCCGGGCTGACCCCGTTTGCTTCCGGCGATCCGGCAGCCTTCGCACGGGCGATCCACGTCAACCTGACTGCCCGTGCCTGGTTGACCCAGGCCTGCCTGCCCTTGCTGCGGCAGCGCGAGGACGCGGCGGTAGTGTTCGCGCTGGATGATCCGCGACGGGTGGGGCAGGCCTATTGGGGCGGTTACGGGGTAGCCCAGTACGGGCTGCGCGGGCTGATGGAGAGCCTGCACCATGAGCTGCGCAACGGTCCGGTCCGGGTCTGTGGCATGCAGCCGGGGCCGATGCGTACCGGGCTGCGGGCGCGTGCGTTCACCCATGAAGAAGACGCGGCGCCGGTGGATCCCGCCAACTATGCTGCCGCCAGCGTGCAGTTGCTTGCGGCTAGCGGGGCGCAGTGGCGTGGAAAGGTGTTGGACTTGGCTCCGTGACGATCCTTTCAGCGGCCTTGCTGCTGTTTCTGATCCTGGACCCGCTGGGCAACATCCCGGTATTCCTCAGCCTGCTGAAGCCGTTGACGCCCCGGCGTCAGCGGGTGGTGCTGGTCCGCGAGCTGCTGATCGCGCTGGCCGTGCTGATGGCCTTTCTGTGGGGCGGCAAATACGCGCTGGAGCTGATGCACCTGCGCCAGGAGTCGGTGGCCATCGCTGGCGGCATCGTGCTGTTCCTGATCGGCATCCGCATGATCTTCCCGCGCCCGGAGGGTCTGATGGGGGCGGTGCCGGACGGTGAGCCATTCATCGTGCCAATGGCGATTCCGCTGGTCGCCGGGCCCTCTGGCATGGCTGCGGTGATGCTGATGGGGAGCAACGAGCCGGCGCGCCTGGGTGATTGGAGCCTGGCCTTGCTGCTGGCCTGGGGTGGGACGGCGGCGATCCTGATGTCCGCAACCCTGCTGTACAAGCTGCTGGGTGCCCGCGCGCTGACCGCGCTGGAGCGCCTGATGGGCATGCTGTTGGTCGCAATTTCGGTACAGATGCTGCTGGATGGTCTGGGGACCTATCTGGCGTCAATCCGCTAACTGCTTGATCCGCCGTAGGGGGAACTGCTGCAGCGCAATGCCGCTGTCTTCTTGCAGTCATAAATTGTCATTACCGTGTTAACCTTATCTTAACCGTTGCGGCTGAAACCGCCTCGGAAGGGACCCCCAAGATTCAAGACGATCAGGCGCTCGGTTGATCCCGGGGCTGATGGATCGCGTTTTTTCTCAATCGCCAACTCGTTTCGAGGCTACCCACCTATGAATCACCCGCGTATCAAGATGTCCAAGCTTGCACTTGGTCTTGTCGTCGCTCTTGCGGCTGCACCGGCTTTCGCACAGAGCACCTCTGCCGGCGTCGGCGGTCAGGTCACCAACGTCGGCGGCCAGCCGGTTGCTGGTGCTGAAGTCACGATCACCCACACCGAGTCGGGCACGGTCAGCCGCGCAGTCACCGATGATTCGGGTCGTTACTCCGCGCGCGGCCTGCGCGTTGGTGGCCCGTACACGATCACCATCACCAAGCCGGGCGAAGGCACCAAGACCGAAGAGGGTGTTTACCTCAACCTGAACCAGGTCGGCGCGATCAACGCCCAGCTCGGCGGCGACGTCACCACGATGGCTGGCGTTGCAGTCACCGCTTCGCGTCTGATGGACACCTTCAACCCGGACAACAAGGGTGTGGGCACCTCGATCAGCGGCCGCCAGCTGGACCTGACCCCGAAGGGCAACCGTTCGCTGGATGACGTGGCGCGCCTTGATCCGCGCATCACGGTAACCGACCAGGGCACCGGCGCCATCTCGGTTGCAGGCGTCAACAACCGTTACAACAACATCTCGGTCGATGGCCTGTCCCAGGGCGACCCGTTCGGCCTGAACGCCAACGGCATGCCGTATGCGGGTTCGCCGATTTCGGTCGACACCATTGCAGCCTACGACCTGAAGGTGTCCGACTATGACGTCGGTTCCGACACCGTTGGCGCAACCGTCAATGCAGTGACCAAGTCCGGTACCAATGAGTTCCACGGCTCGGTGTACTACGCGTACAAGAATGCCGACGACATGGTCGGTTCGCGCAATGGCCAGAACTACGGCGGCTTTGACAAGGATGCCACCAAGGGTGTGACCCTGGGCGGCCCGATCGTCAAGGACAAGCTGTTCTTCTTCGCCTCGTACGAAGAGCAGGAAGTGACCAACTTCGGTGGTTCGTCCAATGCGGATGGCTACGAGAACGGTGTGGTCTCGATGGACGAGATCAACCAGGTCATCGACATCGCCAAGAACAAGTACGGCTTCGACGCTGGTACCTATGGCGCTTTCGGCGTCAACCTGGACAGCAAGCGCTACCTGGCAAAGATCGACTGGAACATCAATGACAGTCACCGCCTGAGCTTGACCCACCAGCGTACCGAAGAGTTCCTGCCGCAGCCTTACGATGCCAACAGCAACTCGGTGATCCTGAGCAGCCGCTGGTACAACAAGGACAACCTGACCAAGAACACCTCGTTGCAGCTGTTCAGCGACTGGAGCCCGAATTTCTCCACCGAGGCCAAGGTCAGCTACCAGACCTTCGATCAGATCAACGGCAACCCGCTGAATCTGCCGACGATCAACATCACCACGGCCAACAACACCACCCTGGGCAACGGTATCCGTCTGGGTGAGGATCGCAACCGTCACGAGAACCAGATCAATACCGAGAAGCTCACCGCGACGGTGTTTGCCAACTGGTACTTGAACGACCACACGCTGAAGTTCGGTGTGGACTACATGCGCAACGACGTGTTCAACCTGTATGGTCGCGATCTGCACGGTGTGTACACCTTCGCCAGCATTGCCGACTTCGAAGCTGGTCAGTACGACTCGTACAACGTCCGTCAGCCGATTGGCCAGTACGGCGTCAACGACACCGCTGCCGCGATGGTCTATACGCAGGTCAGCCCGTTCGTCCAGGACACCTGGGTTGTCAATGACAACCTGTCGCTGACCTACGGCGTGCGCGTCAATATCCCGAAGGCCAACAAGGCTCCGCCGACCACGCCTGGCTTTGAAGAAGCATTCGGTTATCGCAATGACTACCGCCTGGGCGCCAGCAACAAGGTCGTCCTGCCGCGCGCTGCGTTCAACTACACCTTCGATACCGAGCGCTACTCGCAGTTGCGTGGTGGCATCGGCCTGTTCCAGAGCGTGCCGCCGTTCGTGTGGCTGGCCAACCCGTACCAGAACAACGGCGTGACCGCTGCTTCGTTCACCTCGTACGATCCGAGCCAGTACCCGTTCAGCCCGGACTCCAACAACCAGCCGTTCCCGCCGAACATGACCGCCGATGGCGTGGCCAAGCAGGTCGATACCATCGATCCTGACTTCAAGCTGCCGACCGTTTGGAAGGTAAGCCTGGGTTATGACGCGGAACTGCCGTGGATGGGCCTGATCGGCTCGGTGGAAGCACAGCACATCAAGAACAAGGATGGCGTGTTCTACCAGGCGATCAACATCGGTGAAGTGCAGGGTCAGCTGGCTGACGGCCGTGACTACTACTACTGCAAGCTTGGTTCGATCAGCAGCTCCAACAAGAACTGCGGCCGCAATACCGCTTTCGAATACAACTCCACCAAGCTGGGCAACACCGACAAGGGTTCTTCGACGGCGGTGACGTTCTCGTTGAACAAGCCGCTGGCCAATGGCTGGTACGGCAACCTGAGCTACACCTACACGAAGGCGACCGAAGTAGGTTCGGACAACTCGTCGCAGGCGTGGTCGGGCTACCAGTTCGTATCGCGTCTGAATCCGAACGAAGAAATCGCTTCGACCGCCAGCCGTGAAGTGCGCAACTCGATCAAGGCCTCGTTCGGTTGGGAACACGCGTTCTTCGGTGACTACAAGACCAGCTTCACCGCCTTCTACAATGGTCGTGACGGCCTGCCGTATACCTGGATCATCGATGGCGATCCGAACGGCGACCGCATCTTCCAGGATCCGGCGTACATCCCGTTGGTCAACGATCCGAACGTGAGCTACGGCAATGCAACCGCCGAGCAGATTGCAGCGTTCCATGCTTTCATCGACGCCAACCCGTACCTGTCTTCGCACCGTGGCCAGATCGCCAAGCGCAATGGCGCCCGCTACCCGTGGGTGAACCAGTTCGACGTGAGCCTGCAGCAGGAGCTGCCGGGCTTCTTCAAGGAACACAAGTCGATCATTCGCTTGGACATCTTCAATTTCCTGAACATGCTCAACAAGGATTGGGGCGTGACGGAGCAGCAGTCGCAGGGCTATGACGCCCGCTACCTGGCTGGCTTGTCCGGTATGAAGGCGGATGGTACCTACGTGTACAACATCGGCAGCCAGTACCCGGAGAAGCTGACCACGTATGACTCCAACAGCGGCTACCCGCATCGTGTCGTTTCGCGCTGGTCGGCCCTGCTGACCCTGCGTTACGAATTCTGATCGGTCAGGCTGAAATGAAGTAACAGGTGAACGGCCGGGGCAACCCGGCCGTTTTCTTTTTATTGGGGGTAGCGCTAAAGTCGATCGCCAATGAATGGAGTTGAAGTGGAAATGACCAAGAACGAAGGGGCAGCGAGGGCGCTGCCGGTGCAGGACGCACGGATTTATCCGCGTGGTGGGTTGGATGTACTGTCACGGGCCGAGGTTGCGCGGTTGCGCGACGCTTCCGGTGGTGGCATGCATGAACTGCTGCGGCGCTGTGCGCTGGCAGTGCTGACCAGTGGTAGCGCCTCGGATGACCCGCGCGCTGCGCGCGACCTGTATCCGGATTTCGATGTGCAGGTGACCCAGCAGGACCGCGGTGTCCGCATCGACCTGAGCAATGCGCCGGCGGTGGCCTTCGTTGATGGCGAGATCATCCGCGGTATCGCTGAGCTGCTGTTCTCGGTGGTACGCGATCTTGCCTACATGGCGATCGAGCTGGGGCCGGAGTACGCCTCCGACCTGGAGACCTCCGACGGCATCACCAATGCGGTGTTCGGCGTGCTGCGCAATGCGCGCATCCTGCAGCCCAGCGACCCGAACCTGGTCGTGTGCTGGGGCGGTCACTCGATCTCGCGTGACGAATATCTCTACACCAAGCAGGTCGGCTATGAGCTGGGCCTGCGCGGCCTGGACATCTGCACCGGCTGCGGCCCAGGTGCGATGAAGGGGCCGATGAAGGGCGCTACCATTGCCCATGCCAAGCAGCGCAAGACCAATACCCGCTACATCGGTATCACCGAGCCGGGCATCATCGCTGCCGAGTCACCGAACCCCATCGTCAACCATCTGGTGATCATGCCGGACATCGAGAAGCGCCTGGAGGCGTTTGTCCGTCTCGGCCACGGCATCATCGTGTTTCCGGGTGGCGTCGGTACTGCCGAAGAGATCCTGTACCTGCTCGGCATCCTGTTGAGCGAGGAGAACAAGGATCTGCCGTTCCCGCTGATTCTCAGCGGCCCGGCCATTGCCGCGCCGTACTTCCAGCAGATCGACCGTTTCATCCGCCTGACCCTGGGTGACAAGGCGGCGGAGCGTTACGAGATCATCGTGGGTGACCCGGTCGGCGTGGCCCGCAAGATGTCGCAAGGCATCAAGCGGGTGCGTGAGTTCCGCCTGGCGCAGCGCGATTCGTTCTTCTACAACTGGCAGGTGGAGATCCCGCTGCCCTACCAGCAGCCGTTCGTCCCCACGCATGAAGCGATGGCTGGCCTGGACCTGCACAAGGGGCGCCCGGCGCCAGATCTTGCCGCCGACCTGCGCCGCGCGTTCTCCGGCATCGTCGCCGGCAACGTCAAGGAAGAAAGCATGGCTCGGATCGAGGAGTTCGGCCCGTTCAAGATCCACGGCGATACCGAGATGATGCAGGCCCTGGACGAGCTGCTGCGCGCGTTTGTCGAGCAGCGCCGGATGAAGATCTCCGGTGAGTACCGGCCGTGTTATCAGGTGGTTGCTTGAGTCAGCGCTGTTGATGGCAGGAGCCCTCTGCGCGCAATGTGCAGGGGGTTGTTGCCGGAGGTGGGCAGGGGCGAGCCAGTGGTGCTGATCCTGCTTGATGGATGCTTGTCCTGATGCGCAAGGCTGATGCCTGAGTTGCCTTGATGATGTGCTGTCTGGTGTTCGCTCAGGCGGGGAGAGTGACGGTCGCAATGTGGCGCCCATTCTCGATGCGAGTAGTCACTTCGCCTTCGCCATTGGTCATGGCGTGAATGCGGGCCTTCGTCGATTCCAGCCCGACCTTATGTCCATTTCGCAGTGGAAGGGTCGGTGTTGCGGGTAGGTCGTTCTCGATCGTGACCATGATTTGTTGTTTGCCTTGTGCCACCGTGACGCGGATAACGCCGCCGTCTGCGGATGGCTCGATGCCATGGTGGATGGCGTTCTCGATCAGCGGCTGGATGGAAAGCGCCGGCACCAGCAACGGCGGAAGCGGTGTGGGCAGCTGCCAGTGGATGCGCATGCGATCCCCGAAACGAAGGGCTTCGATCTCCGCATAGCGTCTACATAGTGCTATTTCCTCGGCGAGCGGGATCTCCTGTGGCCCGGCCAGTGCTGCACGGAACAGGTCCGCGAGGTCCAGCAGCAGGCGCTCGGCATCTTCCGGGCGCTGATGGACCAGTGCGGCGCCAGTGTTGAGCGTGTTGAATAGAAAATGCGGGCGGATGCGGGCCTGCAACGCCTCCAGCTCTGCCTGTGTAGTGCGCACCGCCAGTTGGCGGGCGCGCCAGTGGTTCTGGAAGGCAGCCAGTCCAAGCAGGCCGAAAATGACGATGATCCCGGTGAAGCGCAGCAGCGAGGGCAGCCAGTTCTCGGAAGAAATGGGCAGCAGGCCTTTCAGTGCCCACCAGCTCGCGGTGCAAACCAGAAGGTTGCAGGCGATCAGGACCAGTAGCGTGATATTGGCGATCCAGGTGGCTGGCAGCCGGGAAAGGGGGGAGCGCAGCAGATAGAGCGCTCCCAGGGCCGACAACGATATCCACTGCACCATCAGTGACAGGGCGCCGAACAGCACCCAGCGGCTGCCGTTATGTTCCGGCGCCAGTGCCAGGATGATGGCGAGGCCTTCCCCGGCAAGAATCGTCCAGATGATTGCCGGAGCCTTCCACAATGTGTCCAGCGGCGTGAGGGTGGGTCGTTCTGGCATGGGAGGAGGGCGGTTTGCCATTGGTCATGAGCGGTATGCCGTCCATCGGTCAGTTGGTGACTGGCGGGCGGGGCTGGCTTAGCGTGTCAGCTTAGTCAATCTGGGGAGCTTGCGCATGATCGGGAACTTGCCGACAGGTGGCGTGAGGGCGCTTGGGAAGCGCTTTGGCAAAGGCTTTACGGTGGTCGAACTGATGGTCACGGTGGCAGTGGCGGGAATCATTGCTGCGATCGCCGCACCCAGTTTCGGCAAGATGATCAGCCACAATCGGCTGGTGTCCAGTAGCAACGAAATGATCGCCGCACTGCAGGTTGCCCGGACCGAGGCGGTCACGCGGCGGGCGCAGACGACCTTTTGCCCTAGCACGGACGGCGCCACCTGTTCGGGCGGGGCGGGCAGTCAATGGATCGTGTTTTCGTCCAGGGATGGCGTCGACACGCAGCTGCGTTCGGTCGCAGCGAATCCCAAGATGATCGTGAAGACCAGTGCCAACGTAACCGGCGGCAATGGACGTATTACGTTTACACCGGCGGGTTTTGTCCAGGTGGGCGCGAAAAGCAGTGGCACCATCTCGGTGTGTGCGGCGGATCTGTCCGGCGAAAACGCGGTGGACATTTCCGCTGCGGTGGTGCGTATCACCAGTGCCAAGCGCGAGGCCGGGGCAGGGTGCTCCGCGCCGGGAGACATATGATGAGTGCTAGTCGACGTTTGAATGCCAGCCCGCGCAAGCAGCGTGGTATCGGCATGATCGAAGTGATGGTTGCTGTGCTGGTGCTGGCGATCGGGGTATTGGGCATCGCAGCTCTGCAGGCCATCACCTTGAAGAACACCGGTAGTTCTGCCAGTCGGACCCAGGCGGCTGTACAGGTGTATTCGATGATGGACATCATCCGTGCAGATCGCGCCAACATTGCCAACTACAACACCAATACCTTCGTTGAAGGTGATGGCTCCGGCGCCCCTGGCAGCATGGACGCTTGGTTGAGTGGTTTGAAGGAGGCTGTTGCACCTGATGCGATGGGCAGGGTGGTATGCATTGCAAACGATATGACCTGCACGGTCAGTGTTCAGTGGAACGACACGCGAGCCACCGGTGGCATCGCAACGGAGCAGGTCGAGGTGGCCAGTCAGCTATGAACGCCAATATGGGAGCCCGTCAGCGGGGCTTTACGCTGATCGAATTGATGGTGGCCTTGTTGTTGGGCTTGCTGGTGGTTGCTGCTGCTGGCAGCATTTTCATGTCCAATCGGCGCGTGTATGGATCCAGCGAAGCGGTGGGCCGCATCCAGGAGAACCAGCGCGCAGCGTTCGAGATGATTGCGCGAGATATTCGCGAAGCTGGCATGAATCCCTGTTCCCGGTTCAATGCTGCCAACCCGATCACGGTGCAGATTGCGGCGCCCGATGCGCAGTTCTGGAGTCGGTTCCAAAATGGTGTGTTCGGTGGTACCGACGGTGGGCGCGACTTTGTTGCGCTGTATCTTGCCAATGGCCCGCAATACCGGGTTGCAGACCACTCGCGGCCGAACAGCCCGCTGACCTTGAATACAGTGGACAAGCTGGCGGCGGGCGAGCAGCTGATCGCCTGCAACAGTGACCATGCCATCGCTTTCACGGCCACTGGCATCTCCGGGGCGACCGTGGAGCATGCCACTGGTGCCAATTGTGGGGCGGGGCTTACGCCGGCACCAGAAGCAAGCAAGTGCACCGAAGCAGAATCCGGTCCCGGCTATTGCTTCAATGTTCCGGGGGTGCCGACTGCAGCGGATTCGCTTGCTTGCCCACGAGGTATAGGCCGTTCACCAGCCTTCGTTGTGGCGCCCTACGAGGCGCGCTGGACTGTCGAGGACAATGGCCGCGGCGGTACATCGCTGTATCGCGCTGCGCAGAATGCCCGCAGCGAGATTGCCGAAGGCATTACCGGCATGACGGTGCTTTACAAGGTTGGGGATGCCGTTGGATATGTGGACGCTGCAACCGTGACTGGCGGCAACAACTGGTCGCTGGTGACGGCGATTCACCTTGCGATGACCTTCCAGGCGCAGCGCGGTGCGATGGCCGAGAGTGACGTAAAGGGCGAGGATGGTGCGGTGCTGCAGCGGACCATGCAGGACTTCATCGTGCTGCGGAACCACCAGGACGACATCCTATGAATAAGAGATATCCCTATTCGATACCTCAGCGGCAAACCGGCGCTGCGCTGATCGTGGTGTTGATGTTGCTGATTGTAATTACCCTGCTGGGCCTGGCCTCAATGCGCGGGGCGATCATGCAGGAGCGCATGGCGGCCAATACGATCTCGCGCGGGTTGGCATTCCAGGCCGCTGAGGCCGGTTTGCGCCAGGCTGAGATCGTGGTGCGTGATGCGGCCACGATCAGCTTCCCTGCGTCCGGTTGTTCAAAGGGGCGTTGCGCGATGCCGGACCCAAATGCGGAGCCCGCTTGGGCTGCGAAGGATTTCTGGGCTGATGGTGGTGGCCAATACCAGGACGGCACGGCAGTCAAGAGCGGGGATGGCGTCTCCCTTTCGCCGCGCTTCGTGATCGAGGATTTTGGTACCTCGGTCAATGGTGGCGGCGCTTCGGATTGCATTGATCTGTCCAAGGCTTGCATCAGCACCACGGAGCAGAGTGTTTACCGGATCACCGCACGTGCCACCACGCCCGCGGGCGCGGAGGTCATTGTTCAATCGTTGTATCGCCGCTGACGGGGCATGACATGAAAATCAAATCGCATTCCAAATCCGCCCTGGCCGAGCGCTTGCGCGTTGGCACGGGTGTCACGTTGGTGTCGATGATGGCTGCGGCGTCGGCGCAGGCGGCTGATACTTCGTTTCCGAACTACCCGCTGTTGACCGGTGGTGATTCGGTGCCGCCGAACATCATGATGATCCTGGATGATTCGGGGTCCATGAGTTATCTGCGCATGCCTAACGACAGTAGTTCAAGTTTGAATGATAACGTCACTGATCGTTCATATGTCACCAATACGCTTTACTACAATCCCGATAGGGACTACAACCCGTGGCGCACTTCCAGTACCGAACTCACCGCTCGATTGGGCGCGGCGAATTTTAAAGCTGTTTCCACATCAGGAACGGCCATCAGCGGTTCGTTGGACTTGCGCGGAAGTGGTGAGAGTTATTTCTATATTCCAAAACCAGGTGTCAGTAATCC
Source organism: Stenotrophomonas sp. STEN029 (assembly GCF_056760015.1). NCBI lineage: Bacteria > Pseudomonadati > Pseudomonadota > Gammaproteobacteria > Lysobacterales > Lysobacteraceae > Stenotrophomonas > Stenotrophomonas sp. STEN029. The sequence goes on from NZ_JBRREC010000020.1 coordinate 16,776, forward strand.
TGGGACGAGTTCCGGAAACTACGACAAGTATCGCATCGCAAGCTCCAGTTCGTCAGACAGCTCCAATGGCGGTGTGGTGCAGAAGCAGGCTTCGGAATCGAAATTGGTATTAAGTGATCGCATTGCATCCATCGCCGGCAATGGTCGCTCCGTGTGCATCGGTGTGCCGGTTGCGGACTGGGAGGCAGCCGCCATCAGAGTCTCGGGTAATTCGAATACCAGATTGTATGTGTATTCGAACAGTGCTTGTTCGGCGGAAATCGATAGCAATACCAGTAATAACAATCCAAAGGACCTGGCAGTAAATGTCTCGACGTTGTCGATGGTTTACTTTCAGATCCGGAATAACAGTAACAGGGCTATCAGTGATATCAGTTATACGGTGACGCTGTCGCGAAACTGGGTGAATGCGACGCCGCCGCGCACGTCCAAGGATAAGGATGGCAATGTGCAGGGTCCCCGTACACAGGCCGAAGAGTTGCAAAACTTCGCGAACTGGTACCAGTATCATCGCACGCGGAACAAAATGGCCAAGGCTGGTGCCTCCGAGGCATTTGGCCGCTTGGGCAAGAACTTCCGTGTCGGCTTTGACACGATCTGGAACAGGGGCGGCGCGCGCGCGGACGTGGCGGGGGAATCTCCGGCCTATCCAATTCCCTATGCGACCGATGATGGGTTGTTCGCGGGTAGAAACCGCGACGATTTCTATAGCCGCTTGCAGGCGGCCGGTGCCAGCGGTAATACCCCGTTGCATGGCGCACTGCAGCGTAGTGGGCGCTATTTCAGTACCGACGACCCGTGGAAGGACGGGACGGGCAATATGCTGGCTTGTCGCCAGAACTATGCATTGCTGACTACGGATGGATACTGGAATCAGGCCGATAACGCAGGCGGATATACCACCAAGCTGGACAATGCTGATGAGGGTAGTACCTACGGGGATACCTATTCGAATACATTGGCTGACGTGGCTTATCATTATTGGAAGACGGATCTTAAGCCAACGTTGGCCAACGATGACACGCTGAACACGTGGCAGAACATGGTCACATTTGGTATCTCAATCGGCCTGCAGGGGACGATGGATCCGAATAACCCGGTGCCAGCCGGGTATAAGTGGCCTGACCCCATAAAGAACAGTGGTGCGCAACGCATTGATGATCTTTTCCATGCCAGCTTGAACGGGCATGGCAGCTTCGTTGTCGCGACCGACACGGATAAATTTGCAGACGCACTGGATGCGGCGCTGAAGAACATCGCGTCTCGCAGCGCGTCCGGTTCCAATATCGCATCCAGTTCGACCAAGACCGAATCAACGACGCTGACGTTCGTTGCTGGCTTCACTTCGGGCAGCTGGGTTGGTGACATGATCGCCAGTCCTTTCAATGCGGCACTGACTGGGGTGTCTGACAAGCCGTTGTGGACCTTGTCCAAGACCTTCGCTGCTGGCGGCGTCAATGCCAATTTCGCGCAGCGCACGGTCTTGACCAGCTTTGGTGGTAGCGCAAAGGTATTCAACAATGCACTTGCATCGTCCAGTGTTTTTGCGCGCACTGCCACCGGCAAAGCGGCGGCGGTCACGGCTGCGGACAATATCGACTTCCTGCGCGGGGTGCAGACCAAGGAAGAAGGTCAGAAGGACGGCACGCTGCGTAAGCGCGCGCACCCATTGGGTGACATTGTCGACTCCTCGCCGGCCTTTGTTGAAGACTCCGGCACGGTGTTCGTGGGGGCCAATGACGGAATGCTGCACGCCATCAGCGTGAAGGATGGCAAGATTCTGTTCTCCTACGTGCCCAAGGGTCTGGATTTCGTGGAGATGGCCAAGCTCAGTGCGCCGGACTATGAGCATCACTATTTCGTTGATGGCCAGATGGATGTCATCAGTCGTGCCAACCAGGGGAGTGGCAAGAATATTCTTGTGGCGGCACTGGGGCGTGGTGGTCGCGGTGTATTTGCGCTTGATGTGACCGACCCTGCCAGCATGGGTACCTCGAAAGTTCTTTGGGACAATACCTTCCAGACGCCGGCGACGGGCTCGGATCCCGATGGTGACATGGGCTATGTGTTCGGTGCGGTGCGCATCCGGAAGGGCAATGCAGGCAAAACATATGCGTTGGTGCCTAACGGCATCGATAGCGCCAACGGATCAGCGACCCTGTATGCCTATGAATTGTCGTCCAGTGGTTCCGTGGAAAGGACGCACAAACTGGTTGCCGATGCGGCTGGTGGCAATGGCCTGATGTCTACCGGTATGGCCGACCTGAATGGTGACGGCAAGATCGATGTGGTTTACGGTGGTGATCTGAAGGGCAATATCTGGCGCTGGAACTTCGAGGGCGTCGATCCGGGCGCCGCAGTGAAGTTGTTCCAGGCTGTTGATTCGGCAACGGCGGCAAAGCCGCAGGCGATCACCGGGGGCTTGGGCGTGGGCCGTGACACGTCCGGCAAGGTGTTTGTCGGCTTTGGTACTGGTCGTTTCATTTCCAATGGCGACGTTCCCGGTGACGGTGTCACCTCGCAGGTTCAGAGCATCTACGGAATCGTTGATACCAATACGACCATCGCCGGGCGTGCAGATCTGGAGCGACGGACCATTCCGTTCTCCGGCAAGACCAAGGACGGCCAGGATGCGCGTGGCTTTGAGTCCTACTCGGTACTGAGTGGCGGCAAGCAGGGGTGGTACATCGATCTGCCGGTTCCCGAGCGGGTGACCAGTGGGCCGACGATCTATGGCTCGGCGATGTATCTGACCTCGGTGATCCCTGCGACTGGCGTGGATTGCAGTGGCGCGAGCGGAAAGGGCTTCGTCAACGCCATCAATCTGTTTACCGGTACCAGCCCCAAGAGCGGCGGCTATTTCGCTGATCCAACGGGTTTGACTGACAAGGACGGCAACACTGGTGTGATCGGCTCCGTGGGAGTGAAGGGCGGCATGCCGACCGAAGTCAATCTCACCGATACGCTGGTGACCGTGGGTACTGGTACTGGGCCAAGTGAGCTGAGTAGCGGCACCAAGAGTGATGCGATCAACCCGCCTACCGGTGGCCTGCCGAGTCGCATCAGTTGGCGCGAGATCCTGCCGGAGTGAATGGGGAAATGAAAATGTCCAATCAGAAGGGTTTCACGCTGATCGAGCTGATGATCGCGGTGGCGATCATCGGCATATTGGCCGCGGTTGCCTATCCCAGCTATATCGAGCATGTGGTCAAGTCGCGGCGCGTTGCTGCTGCGGGGTGCATGTTGGAGAAGGCGCAGTTCATGGAGCGCTATTACACCTCGCATCCGGCGGCGGGTTATTCGGGCGCGGTACCGCCGGCAACTGGCTGTGATCAGGAGCTTGCTGACCACTATACGATCGGCTTGTCAGGCAATGCCGCTGCTGGCAGTTTCAGCTTGGTTGCTACCCCCAAGGGTTCGCAGGCCACGAAGGACACGTTGTGTGGAGAGCTCAGCCTTGACCAGGCAGGAGTTCGTGGCGTGACGGGAAGTGCTGGCTCCACCGGTGCTGCCAAGTGTTTCTGAGTTGACCGGAAGATTGAGGTTCTTCAGCAATGCCGGGCTCTGCCCGGCATTGTTTTATTGAAGCGTGCTTTGTTCGATGGCGAACTGGTGCCACATACAGAAAAGGCCTGCGATTGCTCGCAGGCCTTGATATCTGGCGCCCGAAGTTGGACTCGAACCAACGACCCCCTGATTAACAGTCAAGTGCTCTAACCGGCTGAGCTATTCGGGCGGGGAGGCGCATTCTACTTAGCCCTGAAGATTGTTGCAACACCTTCGGGCTACTTGCTGCACCTGTCGACATTGCCGCCACGCTGGCTGCGTGCGCGCCCCGCGTTGTTGATTACCACTTTGCTGAGCGGGGCGCCGCTCTCGCTGCAGATGGATAGCGTGAGGTTTGAACCGCTGCTGCGGCCGTCTGCGAGATAACGGATGCGGGTTCTGCCGATGGTGCTGAATAGTTGCAGGCCAGGGACTGGTTGTGGGTCGGCGCGGATGATGTCGGTCGGTGCGTCGGGGCGGCCGTTGCCGTCGCGATCTAGAAACATCAGCCAGTCCTTCGACCAGTCGGTGCCATTGCTGCAGTGAACGCCATTGCTGGACGGGCAGAGCACGGTTGCGGTGCGTCGGCTCACTGCTGTTGTCCTGGCCAGGTAGAGTTGCGCCATCACGGCGTTGCTGGCGGCGACCGCGCGATTGCGCTCGATCATGGATGCAAATTGTGGGGCCGCCACCCCGGCAAGTGTCGCGGCCACGCAGATGCAGACGAGTAGTTCGACCATGCTGACGCCGTATTGGCGCGAAACTGGATGGTGCCGGCGGTCTGGGCGGGAGGCTGGCATGGGCCGGGTATCCGGGCTGGGAACAGCGATGCTCGCCAAAGCCTTGCAGTGGCGGTGTCGCTGGAGAGGGTGGCTGAACATGGGGTTAGCCCTTGCCGCGCTGTCATCTCGGGGCTGGCTATACTGGGTAGTCCACGCAGGTCCAACTCGCCATGTCAGACAGCTTCCAGCTCGTATCGCCGTATTCGCCAGCCGGCGACCAGCCGGCCGCCATCGAAAAGCTGGTGGCCAACTTCGAGGCCGGTATCGCCAAGCAGACCCTGCTGGGTGTGACCGGCTCCGGCAAGACCTACACCATTGCCAATGTGGTGCAGCAGGTGCAGCGCCCGACCCTGGTGATGGCGCCGAACAAGACGCTGGCGGCGCAGTTGTATGGCGAGTTCAAGGCGTTCTTCCCGAACAACGCGGTGGAGTACTTCGTCAGCTACTACGATTACTACCAGCCCGAGGCCTATGTGCCGTCGTCGGACACCTTCATCGAAAAGGACAGCTCGATCAACGAGCACATCGAGCAGATGCGCCTGGCAGCGACCAAGACCTTGCTGTCGCGGCCGGATGCGATCGTGGTGGCGACGGTGTCGGCCATCTATGGCCTCGGTGCGCCGGAAGACTATCTGTCGCTGCGCCTGATCCTGTCCAAGGGCGAGCGCATCGACCAGCGTGACCTGATCAAGCACCTGACCCAGCTTCAGTACACCCGCAACGAGTATGAGCTGCAGCGCGGCACCTTCCGTGTTCGCGGTGAGGTGATCGATGTATTCCCGGCCGAGCTGGACAGCGAGGCGCTGCGCATCGAGTTGTTCGATGGTGACATCGAGCAGCTGAGCATGTTCGACCCGTTGACCGGCGAAAGCCTGCGCAAGATGCAGCGCTACACAATCTATCCGAAGACCCATTACGCGACCACGCGTGAGCGTGTGCTGGCGGCAGTCGAGACCATCAAGGTCGAGCTGAAGGAGCGGTTGGAGCAGTTGTACGCACAGAACAAGCTGGTCGAAGCGCAGCGCCTGGCGCAGCGCACCCAGTACGACCTGGAGATGATGGCCGAGGTTGGCTATTGCAACGGCATCGAGAACTACTCGCGACACCTTACCGGCAAGGCAGCTGGCGATCCGCCGCCGACCCTGTTCGATTACCTGCCGCCGGATGCATTGCTGGTCATCGACGAATCGCACGTGACCATTCCGCAGATCGGTGCCATGTACAAGGGCGATCGTTCGCGCAAGGAAACGCTGGTCGAATTCGGCTTCCGCCTGCCTTCAGCGTTGGACAACCGTCCGCTGCGCTTCGAAGAGTGGGAGGCGCGTTCTCCGCGCGCCATCTATGTGTCGGCGACGCCTGGTCCGTACGAACTTCGCGAGTCGGGCGATGACATCACCGAGCTGGTGGTGCGTCCGACCGGCCTGATCGATCCGCAGGTGGAGATCCGCCCGGTTGGCACCCAGGTCGATGATCTGATGTCGCAGGCGACTGAGCGCATCAAGATGGGCGACCGCGTGCTGGTCACCACCTTGACCAAGCGCATGGCCGAAAACCTCACCGAGTACCTGGGTGAACACGGCATCCGCGTGCGCTACCTGCACTCGGACGTGGATACGGTCGAACGCGTGGAAATCATCCGCGATCTGCGCCTGGGCAAATTCGACGTGCTGGTCGGCATCAACCTGCTGCGCGAAGGCCTGGATATGCCTGAGGTGTCGCTGGTCGCGATCCTCGATGCCGACAAGGAAGGCTTCCTGCGTTCAACCGGCTCGCTGATCCAGACCATCGGTCGTGCGGCGCGCAATGTGCGCGGCAAGGCGATCCTGTACGCCGACAAGATCACCCGTTCGATGCAGGCGGCGATCGACGAGACCGACCGTCGTCGGCAGAAGCAGGTGGAGTACAACGAGGCGCACGGCATCGTGCCGCAGTCGGTGATGCGGCCCATCGTCGACATCCTGGAAGGTGCGCATGAGGAAAGCTCGCCCAAGTCCAGTGCGAAGGGCAAGGGCCGGCGCGTAGCTGAGCCCGAGGCAGATTACCTGCCGCTGGAGCCGGCCAAGCTGGCTGCACGCCTCAAGGAGCTGGAGCAGACCATGTACCAGCACGCCCGCGACCTGGAGTTCGAGGATGCCGCGCGTATCCGCGACCAGATCCATCGCCTGAAGGAAGCCAATCTGGGCTGAGGCGGCCCGGTGTGAAATATTTCCAGAAAACGGTTGTTCTTCGTGAAGAGCAGGGTTAAGATACGCGCCCTCGCAACGCTTAATTGTTGTTGAGAAGGGCGGTTAGCTCAGCGGTAGAGCACTACCTTGACATGGTAGGGGTCACAGGTTCGAACCCTGTACCGCCCACCACTTCCTCGCGAAGTGGCCACGAAAGCCCGGCGCCGGCCGGGTTTTTTGTTTCCAGGTAATGTTATGCGTTGCAGTACGGCTGATTCGGCCCTTGTGACGTGGAAAGGCTTCAAACGGGCGGTTAGCTCAGCGGTAGAGCACTACCTTGACATGGTAGGGGTCACAGGTTCGAACCCTGTACCGCCCACCACCTTAAACCTTGGCGCATCAGGGGTTTGGGTGGACGTATCACCAGAAGGGCCAGTTTGCAGTGGCATCGCACTGGCATCAGCTGGCATCGGCAGTTCTGCTGGTGCCGTAGCGGCCACTGTCATCGCAGTGGCATCGCGCATCCTCGGCACCTCTGCCGACAACTCCAACATCCAGTCATCCAACGCCCTTTTGGCCCCGGCCAGATATTCAGGGTCGAACTTGGCGTAGTTTTCGGTCGTCGGCGAGCTCTCGCCCTTCTTGTGGCCCATCTGGCCCGAGACGTCCCAGCCTTTCACCCCGCGGCGCCGCAGCTCGGTACCGACCGTGTGGCGCAGGACTTTGGGCACGAACCACACCGGCAGCCCGGCGCTGTGGCGCAGCTTCCGCCAAGTCGTGCGCACGCTGTCGATATGTTCCCCATGCCAGTTCACGTAGTAGCTCGCCCTCGGCAGCTTCTCCAGGTAGGCGGCGAGGAAGTCTGTGAGCGGCACGATCGGGCGGAATTTCTTGGTTTGCTTGCGGCCCGCAGGGTTGAGGTTGATCAGACCCATGTGCGCGTCGACCTGAAAGGGCTGCAGATCCAGCGTGGCGTCCCCACGACAGCCGGTATTGAGCCGGATCATGCAGTAGGTGAAGACGTGATCTGGCATGTCCTGGTTGAGGAACCGGACCAGCTGCTCGCGCTTTGCGTAGTGGGGGTAGCCGGCGCCGATGGGCGGCAGGCGCACAAAAGGCACCCTCGTGATCTCTTGGTCCTCCCATGCAAGGTTCAGGGCGGCTTTGCCGACGCCCAAGACTCGCCGGGCGTAGGACTCGGTCCACCCCTTGTTGACGATCATCCACTTCAAGAACGCGCGCTGGCGCGGCGGCAGGAGGGTGTCGACGGTGTCTTGGCCAAAGTATTCGGCCCACACGTCGGTTGCCCTCTTCGCCGTCTCAGCGCTGGCAAGGTGCTGACCGTGGCGCAGGTAGTAGCGCTCTACCACGTCGGCAATGCCAGCGTCCGCCGGTGCTGTGTCGCGGACCTGGGCATGCTCGAGGATCAGCCTTCTGGCTGCTTGCTTTGCCTGCTCAAGATCTGCGCAGCGTGTAGAGCGCCGGACCGGCCGGCCGTTCTCCCGCCATTCGAGGTAGAGCAGCGGCGAGCCGGCGCGGCGGACGATGGCGTACTCATCGGTGATTCTGTAGGCGATCCGCTCATCGTCGCCGGTCCGTTCAGGTTTTGCTTCAACAGCCATTCGAGGTCTTCCAAGGTGTATTTCGGGGTGCCGCACAGGTCTCGCCATCGGATCTGGCCATGTTGCTGTAGAGGGAGGGTGCAAAGCACTGCGCCATCCAGCCGGAAACGCCCTCTTGGAAGGACTGGCTTTCCCGATCCGCACCCAGATATACCGGTTCGATGCGCCAGCCAAGCTCGGCCATGCGCTCCTGGTAGGTGCCGCTGTAGCCTTGGGCGCAGGCCTTGGCCATGACGGCGCGGGCGATGTCATTGGGCGTCCCGGAGTAGCCACAGGCGACGGTACCGAACTTGTCTGTATCGGCCACGACCACATGAGTGATGGGCTTGGAAGCGGCGTTCAGGCGTTGCCACATGGCCACCTCGGTTTCCATGGCCGGTCGGCAGCTGTCGTTGGCGAAGATCACAACGTCGACGCCGGAACGACGCTCGATTGTGAAGTCCAGGGAGGAAAGGGCGTTCACGATGCCACCTCGGGGCTGGTGGCCTGCGGAGTGATGATCTCGCCCTGGCAATCCCCGTGCATGGCATCGGCGCGGAGCACGCGGATTTCGTCCACGACGCTGGTGTTAAGCGTGGCGAGTACGGCGTCCTTACTGCTGCCGCTCCAGGAGCTTTTCGCAAGCAACTGCTGGGCAAGCCAGATTGCTCGCCAAGGGGTAGGAATCCCTTTCTGCACCGCGAACCCAGATGCCCTATGGGTGACAACCCAGTCGCCGACATCGTCGGTTCCAGAAACGGTCATGGCCTCATTGTCGGCGAGGTCCAGATGGACGAAGAACGGACCCACATCAAAGCCAGTGAACGGATGCGGCCCGACCTCTGGGCGCTCGCATGACTCCGGTACCTCGGGAAGCATACGGGTGATTGCTGCAGGAGCAGGTGCATCGCTGCCGCCCTTGGGGCTGGCGTCGATCACGCACTGCTGCATGATCGCGGTCAGGTCGTTGACGTTGATGGAGATGGTGTCGGGGTGATCTGGGTCTGCCTTTTCGGCTTCGCAGCAGTTGCGGATAGCCGTGGCAAGGTCGATCCCCGGCGCTGCAACGGGCTGTGGCGTGCTTTCGTTGGCGTGCGCTCGGCAGGGGTGGCGCAGGGAGCCGTCGCCACTGGGGCATGTGCATTCGACGCCGGCTGCGGAAATCACTTCCCCAACCATCCATCATCCAGGTGCCGCTATCGCAGCTGCGCCTCTCCCCACGCAACGCTCGCAAGACCGGCGGCCACGACATCGAGGGCCTCGCGGCTTCGATCGCTGCGCACAACCTGCTGCAGAATCTCACCGTGACGCCTGGCGCGAACGACAACGAATACCAGGTCGTCGCCGGCGGGCGACGCCTGGCGGCGATGCAGTTGCTGCGCGATCGTGGTCAGCTGGATGCGGAGTTCAGCGTGCCGTGCAAGTTGATCAACGACGACGGCGTCGCGCTCGAAGCAAGCACCGCGGAGAACACACTGCGCGAGGCCATGCATCCGGCCGACCAGTTCGATGCGTTCAAAGGTATGGTCGAAGCGAAGAAGTCCATCCCGGACATCGCTGCACATTTCGGTGTCAGCGAGCTCGTGGTCAAGCAGCGCCTCAAACTGGCCAACGTCGCGCCGAAGCTGGTGCAGGTCTATCGCGACGGGGGCATGGATCTCGAGCAGCTGCAGGCGCTGGCGCTGACCGATGACAAGAAGCTACAGGAAAAGGTCTGGTTCGGCGCCAAGAACGACTGGAATCGCCAAGCCAGGGACATCCGCCACGCGATCACCACCAGCGAGATCCGCGGCGATTCCAACATCGCACGCTTCGTCGGCATCGATGTCTACGAGGCGGGCCGCGGAATCCGGCCAAGGGATAGACGCATTCCATGCACTGATCGAGAAATGGGAGGCGCGCAGCCGCAGCGCCCTCCCTGCGGATGCAATGCTGATCAACAAGCACGCCCGTGAACTACGCGAATTGCTAGCAGCATCAGCAGGCCAATCTGCAGGGGCTCCCAAGCACGGAGACGAAGCAGGCGACGGCCTACGCTACGTTCTGTGTCAGGTCGGCTTTGGTGAGCACTACAAAGACTGGCTGCTGATACCTCACGCGGACGGGCAGTACGTTACGGCCGCGAAGCTCCAGCCATTTAGTGTGGCGATCCTGCAGCACCAGCTTGCGAAGGTGGATCGTCATGGATGACATCAAGGCCCTAGCCGCGTTGACCGCGTTGAACGAGATGTTCTCCGGCAGTCACTTCAGCATCTGCACGATCGACACCATTGCCAAGTTGCTCGGCGTGCATCCGCAGCGTGATGCTTACGACACGCTGCATGCGTTGCACTGCGTCCACTGGAACAAGATGCCACGCGAGTTGCGTGATCGCATGCCGGAGCTCATCCAGCAGGCACTCGCCAATGGCACGGCGGCGTTCCAGTTCGAGCTCAAGCAGCCTAGCAACAATGCCCTGCAGCTGCTGGATCAGAGCAAGCACACGAGGCGGCCGCTGCTGCAGCGCCTGATCCATCGATGACCGACTTCCGGCCTCAGTTCACCGGCTTCGGGCCGGACGTCACTCACCAGATGCCGCGATCCGCGGCGCCGCTTCCGGAGCAGCAGCCTGTGGCCATCATTTCCGACAACGCGAACCGGATCCTCGATCTCATCACCGAGAACGGTGGATCCATGAGCGGCGATAAGCTGCGCGTAGAAGTCGCGGACCTATCGCCCGTCGACCGGCGCAAGGCGATCGGCAAGTTGCGCGAAGAAGGGCGCATCGTGTCCACCGGCGCCACCACGCGGGTGACCTACTACCTGCCTGGCCAGAAGCGTAGGCCGGATGAAACGCCTGTAGCTACGCCCGTGTTGGCGGTCACGAAGGACGTCGCCGAGAACCGCATCGAAGTACCTGTTCCAGGATGGTCTCCGGTCTGCATCTCAGTCCCGCTGCCCGATGGCGTCGCGCCGGAACTGCAGCTGATGGCAGCCCTGGACTTCATCACCGACAAGATGTTCCTGCAGCACTTCGGGATCGGCCTCGAGGACGCGCACGTCGCTCGTGCGACGTCCTGGCTGGCCAGCAAGTACCAGGGGCGCACATGAAGATCGCCGGCGCCCCCGCCAAAAAGCCGGACCTGATCCGTGCAGCCATTCGCAACCTGGACGACGTCAAGCTCGGCCAGCTGATCATCGAGCTCGCCTTCAGCACCAGGCTCGAGCAGTCCGCGCTGCACTTCGCCCGAAACGAGCAGCGCCGGCGGAACCGCCAGGCCAAAAAGGCGGCGAAGGCGGCCCAGTGATCGGCGAGATTCTCCAGTTCGAGGACCTGCAGCGGATGTGCCGGCCGAACCCGGAAGGCCCGCTGCCGCGCCTGGCCACGGTCGTCCGGTGGGCGGAGGACCAGGGAATCCGGTACAAATACGACGCCCAGGGCGGGATCTGGACCACCCTGGACGCTGTCAACGCCGCCCTCGGGGTCGCCGCGGCGAATGATTCCACCCCCTACGACCCCAGCGACTTGTTCGGCAGGAAGTGATGGCACCAGCAGGCAGAAAACGTAAGCCGGATCCGACGATCCCGCGCCACGTCGACCAGTCGAAGATTCCGACCGGCCTGTACTGGGACGGCCGCAAGGGCGGCTGCTGGTACGTGTTCGATCGCAAGCCAGGCGAGCGGCCGAAGCGCAAGAACGTGGCCACGAAGACGGCCTCGCTCGCGGATCTGCACCTGATCGCAGAAGCACGCGCCGGCAAGGCAAGCAGCAAGGTGATGCGCGGCCTGGCGGAAGCGTTCGAGGACAGCGACCAGTTCAAGAAGCTGAGCCAGAATTCGCGCGACGACTACGCCTACTGCAAGGCGGTCGTGGTGGACTTCAAGTTCCCGAACGGCGGCCGCTTCGGTGACCTGGTCACGAAGCGCATCGTCCGCCCCGTGGTGCAAGGCCTGATCGACAGCTTGGCCGCCGGCACCGAACGCGACAAGGCCGGCGCCTTGATCCCTACGCCGAGCAAGGCGGCGCACGTGCAGCGCTACCTGCGCCGCCTGTTCCGCTGGGGCGAGAATCGCGGCTACAACGACAGCAACCCGGCGGACGGCGTGGAGCTGCCTGTCGAGCGCAAGCGGCGCAGGCTGCCCGATCGGGACGTGATGCAGGACCTGGTCAAGTTCGCCCGCGCCCAGGCCGGCGGCCGCGGCAAGGAAGGAAGCGTCGCGCCGTATCTGTGGGCGATGATCGTGATCGGCTATCGCTGCCGCCTGCGCCCGATCGAAGTCCGCACGCTTTCCGATGCGAACGCGCTAAAGGAAGGTATCCAGACGAACCGGCGCAAGGGTAGCCGCGACAACATCACCGAATGGTCGCCGGAACTTCGCGAGGCCTGGGACTACCTGGTCGAGCGGCGCAACGCGATCTGGAACAACGAGAAGAAGAAGCGCCCCGTGCCGATTCGCGCCGAGGACCGGATCCTGGTGGTCAACCACGCCGGCGAGCCGCTGCTCAAGAGCACGTTCAATTCCGCCTGGCGCCGCCTACTGGACAGCGCGATCAAGGCCAACGTCATGACGGACGATCATCGCTTCGGAGCGCACGACCTCAAGCGCCGAGGCATCACCGACACGCCAGGCACTCGTCCAGAGAAACAGCGGGCCAGCGGGCACGTCAACGAGCACATGCTGGAGACCTACGACTTCGAGTTGCCGCTGGTCAAACAGGCCGGCGAGGTACGTAAAATCACCCCGGCCGACCCAACCGGATCAAGCACTTAGGGCAGGCAAAGACGTAAATTGATTGAGCCTAAGTTATTGAAAGTAAACAACTGTAGGTTTGACTGTTAATCAGGGGGTCGTTGGTTCGAGTCCAACTTCGGGCGCCAAGATTTGATTGAAGACCCGCATCGCGAGATGCGGGTCTTTTTTTGCCTGTTGTTCACGTTGGCGCGACGTGCAGGGCGCGAGCACGGCTCGCACCAGGCGAGCGAGCTCTCGGCATGACGCGGGCGGAAGCTGTCGAACTTTTTCAAGCATGGCGACGCTCGCTGTCGGGGCCGGGCTGGCAGTGCCAATGGCAGCGCCGCAACGCGCTGCCATTAGCGGTTGCCAGAACTGTCAGCCAAGCTTGAAGTCGACCGGGATCAAGCCATAGGCCTGTACCGGGCGACCGCCGTCGCTAGCGGGTTGGAACTTCCAGCGGCGCAGCACCTGGCTGCGGGCGGCGTTGTCCAGGCTGCGGTTGCCACTGCTGCGTTCGATGCTGACTTCCAGTGGCGAGCCATCCACATCCACCAGCACCCGCAGTGTCACCGTGCCCTGTGCACCGGCGACCAGTGCATCACGCGGATAGCCCGGCGCTGGAGCATTGAGGTAACGCAGCTGCACGCCTTGCAGCGGTGTGGAGGGGCCGATTGGATCGATGGAAGGGCTGTTGTCGACGGCAGGTGCGACATCCACCGGTGCGGTGACGACTGCCTCGGTCGCGAAGATCGGCATCGGCGCGTTGTCCACCGGTGCGGCCAGTGCCGGTTGTCGCGGCGGTGACGGGGTGCTGGTCACTGGTACATCGATTGGTGGTGCGGGTGGATTGGGGACGATGGGTTTGGCGTCGGGGACCAGCCAACGCTCACGCACCGCTTCGTTGTGGATCGGTACCTGTGACAACGGAATCAACAGCAAGCCCAGGGCAAATGCGTGCAGGGCCAGGGCCGTGCTGTAGGCAAGGATGCGCGAGGGTTCTACGTGCAGGGACGGACTGCGTTGTTGCGTGCGGACCATGTACCACCTCCATGCGTGGGCGTGTGACAGAGAACAACGCGCGATGACACGGGACGGGGTTGCTCGATTGCGTCCCGTAGCTGCAGTGCGCCCTTTATTCAGGCATTCGGCAAGCGGGGTGCTTGTTTCTGGTCAGCTGGCGGACAGCTTGAGGGGAAGCAAAGGCCGGCTCTTGTGGGAGCGGCGTAAGCCGCGAAACAGACTCATCATCAGATAGTGCAGCTGCCAAGGTTTTCTGTAACGGGAGCTTCGCGGCTTACACCGCTCCCACAAACAGAAGCCAGCCAGGCCACCAATGTGAGCGACCAAAACAAGAACGGCGCCCGTAGGCGCCGTTCCGATTGCGGTGGCCGCGTTGCTCAGCGGCCCAGTTCGAACACCACGTCCAGGTTGACCGAGACGGTGGTTTCGCCCGGCGACACCGCGGTATCCATTTCCATCTTGTTGGCGCGGCCGGCGGCCATGGCCATCATCGGCATCGGTCGGAAGCCGCCCTGGCTGCCTTCGGAAATGCTGACGATGCGGCGCACGCGCAAGCCCAGCGACTTGGCATAGGTTTCGGCGCGGGCCTGGGCCTTCTTCAGCGCGGCCAGGCGGGCCTCGTCATAGACCGGTTCCGGCTGGTCGATCTCGAAGCTGGGGCCGTTGATCTGGTTTGCCCCCTGTGCGGCCAGGCTGTCCAGCACCTTGCCCAGCTTGCTGATGTCGCGCACCTTCAGGCTGACGGTGTTGTTGGCCTGGTAGCCGGTGATCTTCGGCGCTTCGTTCTCGGCGTAGCGGTACTGCGGACTGAGGTTGATACCGCTGGTCTGGATGTCGCGCTCGGCAATGCCGGCAGCCTTGATCGCCGCCATCACCTTGTCCATCTGAACGGCGTTGTCGCGCATGGCGGCGTTGCCATCGGCGGCCTGGGTGACCACCCCGGCAGACAGCGTGGCCACGTCCGGCACACGGTGGGCTTCGGCCTGGGCGGAGACGTTCAACAAGGTCGCGTCGCTGGCAACCACGGCCGGGACGGTTTGGGCATTGGCGGTCATCGAGACTCCAAGAGCGAGAGACAGGGACAGCAGTAGTGGGGCGAGGGCGGTACGGCGCATGGTGATCCTCCTTGGCTGGATCGTGAAAATGAACACAAGGCGATGAACGGGTGGTGAGCCATGATGGGGTCGCGGTCACTTTGCCAGCAATGCTCATCATTCAGGTTGCTGGCGCAGGTTATGCTTTCACGATGCTTTATCTCGCCTCCCGCTCCCCCCGTCGCAACGAACTGCTGTCCCGCCTTGATCTGCCCTTCCGCGCCCTCGATCTGGAGGTGCCGGAGCAGCGTGCGCCGGGCGAGGCGGCCGAGGCCTATGTGCGCCGGGTTGCGCTGGACAAGGCCCGGGCAGGGCTGGCGCTGGTCGCTGACGACCCGCAGGCGGTGGTGCTGGGCTCCGATACCGAGGTTGTGCTGGATGACCGGGTCTATGGCAAGCCGGCCGATGCCGACGATGCGGCAGCCATGCTGGCCTCGCTGGCCGGGCGCACGCACCGGGTGATCACCGTGGTGGCCCTGGCTGCGGCCGGGCGGCATGCGTTGGAGACGGTGATCTCGGAAGTGAGCTTCGCGCCGATGAGCGCGGCGCAGATCCAGGCCTACGTCGCCACCGGCGAGCCGATGGGCAAGGCTGGCGGTTACGCCATCCAGGGTGGGGCGGAGCGTTTCATCAGTCATCTGGCCGGCAGCTACTCCGGGGTGATGGGGCTGCCGTTGCAACAGACCGCCGCGCTGCTGGCGGCATTTGCCGCAGGCGCGGACGACGATTCCATGGACAAGGGGGAATGAAGGACGTGTCTGAAGAAATCCTGGTCAACGTCACCCCGCGCGAAACCCGCGTGGCAGTGATTGAAAACGGCATGCTGCAGGAGCTGCACATCGAGCGCGGTTGGCGCCGTGGTGTGGTCGGCAATATCTACAAGGGCAAAGTGCAGCGGGTGATGCCGGGCATGCAGGCGGCCTTCGTCGAGGTCGGCCTGGACCGTGCTGCGTTCCTGCATGCCAACGACGTGGTGCGTCCGGCGCCAGTGGCGGCCGATACCGACGAAACCGCGCCCAGCCTGCCGCTGCCCTCCTCGGTGCCGATCGTGGAGCTGTTGCGCGATGGCCAGGACGTGGTGGTGCAGGTAGTCAAGGACCCGATCAGCACCAAGGGCGCGCGCCTGACCACGCAGATCAGCATTCCCTCGCGTTACCTGGTGCTACTGCCGCAGTCCAAGATGGTCGGGGTTTCGGCCCGCATCGAGGATGAGGGCGAGCGCGCCCGCTTGAAATCGCTGGTTACCGAGATTTCGGCCCAGCATGGCGGCTACGGCTACATCGTGCGCACCAATGCCGAAGGCCAGCCGGCCGAGGCCCTGGCCGAGGACATCTCTTACCTGTCACGGGTCTGGGCGGTGGTGGAACGGCGTGGTCGCGAAGCGCCGCCGTGCAGCATCATCTATGAAGACCTGAGCCTGCCATTGCGCTCGGTACGCGACCTGATCCGCAAGGACGTGGACAAGGTCAAGGTCGATTCCAAGGAAACCTTCGGCCAGCTGCAGGCCTTCGTCGCCAAGTACATGCCGGTGCTGGGCGAGAAGCTGGAGCTGTATACCGGCGACCGTCCGATCTTCGACATGTTCGGGGTCGAGGATGAAATCGTCCGCGCCCTGAACAAGCAGGTGCCGCTCAAGTCCGGTGGCTATCTGGTCATCGACCAGACCGAAGCGATGACCACCATCGACGTCAATACCGGTTCCTTCGTCGGCCAGCGCAACCTGGAAGAGACCGTGTTCCGCACCAACCTGGAGGCGGCGCAGACGGTGGCGCGGCAGCTGAGGCTGCGCAACCTCGGCGGCATCATCATCATCGACTTCATCGACATGGATGATGCCGAGCATCGCCGCCAGGTGCTGCGCACGCTGGAAAAGGCGCTTGCCCGCGACCATGCCAAGACCACGGTGTATGACTTCTCGCCGCTGGGTCTGGTCGAAATGACCCGCAAGCGCACCGTCGAGAGCCTGGAGCGCCAGCTGTCGGAA
The DNA here is from genome assembly GCF_056760015.1 of Stenotrophomonas sp. STEN029. Classification (NCBI taxonomy): domain Bacteria; kingdom Pseudomonadati; phylum Pseudomonadota; class Gammaproteobacteria; order Lysobacterales; family Lysobacteraceae; genus Stenotrophomonas; species Stenotrophomonas sp. STEN029. The sequence continues at coordinate 33,684 of NZ_JBRREC010000020.1, forward strand.
ACCTGCCCCCAGTGCAGCGGCCGCGGCAGCATCAAGACCGCTGAAACCGTGACGTACGAGATCTTCCGCGAGATCACCCGTGCCGTGCGCCAGTTCGAAGCCGCGCGCCTGCTGGTGATTGCATCGAGCAAGGTGGTGGCGCGCATCACCGACGAAGAATCTGCGGCGGTGGCCGAGCTTGAGGAATTCCTCGGCAAGAGCATCCGCTTCCAGGCCGATGACCAGTACCTGCAGGAGCAGTTCGATGTGGTGCTGCTCTGAGCCAGCTCACTTCGTCGCACGGAAGCACGAAGTGAGCTGATGACCACGCTGTTGCGCCACCGCCTGCGCCGCTTCCGTCGCTATGCCTTGATGGCATTGGCGGTCGCGTTGGTGTGCGTGGCCTTGCTGGTCGGCACCGTCAGCCAACTGCTGCCGATGGTGGAGGCGCATCCGGACAAGGTTGCTGCCTGGTTGAGTGAGCGGGCGGGGCAACCGGTTGCTTTTGATCGTATGGACACGCGCTGGACCCGGCGCGGCCCGTTGCTGCAGCTCGATGGCTTGCGGGTTGGCCAGGGCGAAGGTGTGCGCATCGGCCAGGCCGAAGTGCTGGTGGCGGTGTATTCGGGTCTGCTGCCCGGTGCGCCGCTGACCGAGCTGCGCCTGCGCGGACTGGCGTTGACGCTGCAACGGGCTGACGATGGCCGTTGGTCGGTGCGTGGCCTGCCCGAGTCCAGGGCGGGTGGCGATCCACTGGACGCCCTGCGCAGGCTCGGCGAGCTGCAGGTGATTGGTGGAGCGTTGCAGATACAGGCACCCTCCATCGGCCTGCAGACCCGAATTCCGCGTATCGACCTGCGCCTGCGCGTGGACGGCGAGCGTCTTCGGGTAGGCGCCAAGGGCTGGATCGATACCACCGCTGCGCCGGTCACTGCGGTATTGGATTTCCAGCGCCAGCGCGGCGATGGCCAGGCCTGGTTCTCTGCCGATCCGGCCGAACTGGGTGCCTGGTCTCCGTTGTTGAGATTTGCCGGGGTGCAGCTGCGCCAGGGCAAGGGTGAACTGCAGGGCTGGGTGCAGCTGCAGGACCATCGCGTGGTGGCGGTCAGCGCCGTGGGCGAACTGGACGATGTGCAGCTTGCTGGTGCGCCGTTGCAGGGCGCTGCCGCACCGAGCGTGGCCTTCAACAAGCTGCAGCTGCGCGCGCGCTGGAAAGCGATTGACGGCGGCTGGCGGCTGGACGCGCCCAGGCTGCGGATCGCTACCGACAGCAACACCCAGTCACTGGATGGTTTGCTGCTGGCCGGCGGCAAGCACTACGTGGTGCAGGGCAAGCAGCTCGATGCCGGTCCGATGCTGCAGGTACTCGCGCTCAGCGACCGCCTGGAGCCCAGCCTGCGGAACTGGCTGCATCGGTCCAAGCCATCGTTGAAGTTCGCCGATATCAGTCTGCTCGGTACTGCCGATGGCCCCTTGCGTGCCAGTGGCGAGCTGCTGGATGCCAGTTTTTCGCCGGTTGGTGGCAGCCCCGGCGTCACTGGTCTACGCGGGCATTTCGAAGGCGATGCACAGGCGTTTTCGCTGGGTCTGAAGCCGGACCATGTCGTGCGCTTTGATTGGCCGACCGGCTTCGGGGTGCTGCATGAGCTGCAGCTTTCCGGCGATCTGGTCGGCTGGCGCGAAGGTGCCGGTTGGCAGATAGGGACGCCGGCTTTGCGGGTGCAGGGCCAGAACTATGCTGCCGACGTGCGTGGCGGACTGTGGTTCCAGGGCGACGGCACCCGGCCATGGATCAGCCTGGCGGCCAAGATCGATGATGTGCCGATGACTGCGGCCAAGCAGTTCTGGGTGCGCTCGAGCATGAGTGACGCAGCGATCGGGTGGCTGGATGCGGCACTGGTGGATGGCACCTTGCGCGGCGGCACCGGCTTGGCCGTCGGCGACCTGGATGACTGGCCGTTCACCGGCAACAACGGTCGCTTCGAGGCGGGCGGGCATATCGACGATGGTTCGATCCGCTTCCAGCAGGACTGGCCGCTGATGCAGCACGTCAATGCCGATATCAACTTCATCGGCGGCGGTTTCGATTTGATGGGTCGCGGCGATCTGGCCGGGGTCAAGGTGGATCACCTGCGCGCTGGCATCGCCAGCTTCGCTGAATCCAAGCTGGTGGTGCAGGCCAGTACCGTCGACGAAAGCGCGCGCCTGTTGGCCATGCTGCGGCAGAGCCCGTTGCAGGCCAGCTATGGCGACACCCTGGACAACCTGAGCGTGGCCGGGCCGGCGGCGGTCAATTTCGATCTGCTGCTACCGCTGCACCACGATGGTGGTGGGCATCTGCTCGGTGACGTCGATCTGCGCGATGTGCGCATGGCCGACAAGCGCTGGGACCTGCAGTTCGAGGGGGTGCGCGGCAAGGCCCAGTACAGCAGCGACGGCTTCGACGCGCCGGCATTGCAGGTGCGCCATCAGGAACGCGATGGGGTGCTGGCGCTGCGCGCTGGCAAGCCGGTGAAGGACCCCGCGCATGCCTTCGAGGCCGAGCTGAGTGCGGATCTGGATGCGGGCAAGCTGCTGGACCGTGCGCCGGAGCTGGCTTGGCTCAAGCCCTACGTGCACGGCACTTCTGCGTGGACGGTCGGAGTCAGCCTGCCCAAGGAGCAGGCTGGCGTACGCAGCGGCCCACCGACCCTGCTGACCCTGCGTTCGGACCTGCAGGGTACCCGTCTGCAGTTGCCGGCGCCGTTGAACAAGCCGGCCGCCGATGCGCTGGCGACGACCGTGCAGGCGGCTTTGCCGATGGGCGCCGGGCGCATAGACGTGTCCTTCGGCAAGTTGATGGCCTTGGCTGCGCGCAGCCAGAACGGCAAGACCGGCGTGCAGGTCACGATGGGCAGCGACACGGTCGATCACGAACCGCCGGCCGATGGGCTGGTGGTCAACGGCCGTACCCCGTCGCTGGACGCGTTGGAGTGGATCAGCCTGGCGCGCGGCGACGGCAACGAGACGGGCGATGGTGGCGTAGCGCTCAAGCAGGTGGACGTACTGGCTGACCAGTTGTTGATGGTGGGCGGGCGCTTCGCGCAGACCCGGTTGCAGCTGCGGCCCGGTGCCGACGCTGTGGCAGTGCAGCTTGATGGCCCAGCCCTGGCCGGCAACCTGCGCGTCCCTACCGCCGACGGCGGCACGGTGAGTGGGCAGCTTTCGCGGGTCTACTGGCAGGCGGCAAAGGCGGCGACGGCCGAATCCAGCGACACCCCGGCCGAACCGATCAACCCGGCCAACATCCCGCCGCTGGCACTGGATATCGACGACCTGCAGTTTGCTGCGATCAAGCTTGGCCAGACCCGTCTGCGCACGCGCCCGACCGGTGACGGCCTGCAGGTTCAGGAGCTGTCGATCCGCGCGCCCAAGCAGGTCATCGACGTGCATGGTGAGTGGCGTGGCATGGGCGCGCAGGCCCGAACCCAGGCCACGGTGCAGGTACAGAGCGAAGACCTGGGTGATCTGTTGCAGCGTCTTGGCTATGCCGGGCAATTGCGTGGTGGCCAGGGCAAGGTGAACCTGCAGACCGGTTGGCAGGGTGGGCCGATGGCCTTCAACCTGGCCACGCTGGAGGGCGGCATGGACATGAACCTGCGCAATGGCCAGCTGTTGGAAGTAGACCCCGGCGCCGGTCGCGTGCTCGGCCTGCTGAGCGTGGCGCAGTTGCCGCGACGCTTGCTGTTCGACTTCCGCGACCTGTTTTCCAAGGGTCTGGCGTTCAACCATGTCGAGGGCGCGATGCGCTTTGGTGATGGCCAGGCCAATACCGACAAGATCGCCATCGAGGCACCCGCGGCGGAGATCACCATTCGCGGCCAGGCTGACCTGGTGGCCCAGCAGTTCAACCAGACCATTGATGTGAACCCGCGTTCGGGCAATCTGCTTACGGTGGTTGGTGCGGTGGCCGGTGGCCCGGTAGGCGCGGCAGTGGGCGCCGCAGCCAATGCGGTGCTGGGCAAGCCACTGGGCGAGATCGGCTCCAAGACCTATAAGGTCACCGGGCCATGGAAAGATCCCAAGGTCGAAGTGCTGGACCGTGACGCCGCCCGCCTGCCGCCTCCGGTAGTTACCCCCGGCGCTGCCAGCAACCCCTGAATCAGTGCAGGCTTGCATGCAGCGGGCCTGCCCCCATCTGGATAGTCATGACCGATAACGCACTCTCGCTCGCCGAAACCCGCCTGCTGCTGCCTGCAGGACTGGATGCCAATCGCCTTGAACGCACCTTTGGCACCTTGCTGGGGCCGGGCATCGATTTTGGTGACCTGTACTTCCAGCATTCACGCCGCGAGAGCTGGAGTGTCGAGGACGGCATCGTCAAGGACGGTGCGCATTCGATCGAACAGGGCGTGGGCGTGCGCGCGATTGCCGGCGAGAAGACCGGCTTTGCCTACTCGGACGATATCCAGCCGGCAGCCCTGCTGGCTGCTGCACAGTCGGCACGCGCCATCTCCCGCGAGGGCGGTGAGCAGAACGTTCGCTCGCTGGTGCGCGGCAGTGGTCGCGCGCTGTACCCGGCGCTGGACCCGGTGGACAGCATCGGCAACGAGACCAAGGTGGAAGTGCTCAAGCGTCTGGATCGCTACCTGCGTGCGGCCGATAGCCGCGTGCAGCAGGTGATGGTGAGCCTGTCCGGCGGCGTCGACACGGTGCTGATCGCGCGCAGCGACGGCGTGTTGGCTGCTGACGTGCGCCCGCTGGTGCGTTTGAACGTACAGGTCATCGTCGAACAGAACGGTCGCCGCGAGTCCGGCTATGCCGGTGGCGGTGGTCGCTACAGCTATGAAGAACTGTTTGCCGGTAAGCGCCCGGAAGCCTTCGCCCGCGAAGCGCTACGCCAGGCGTTGGTGAATCTGGAAGCCATTCCGGCACCGGCCGGGGTGATGCCGGTGGTGCTCGGCCCGGGCTGGCCCGGCGTGCTGCTGCACGAAGCGGTCGGCCACGGCCTTGAAGGTGATTTCAACCGCAAGGGCACCAGCGTCTATGCCGGCCGCATCGGCGAGCGCGTGGCTTCGCCGGGCGTGACGATTGTCGATGACGGCACCCTTGATGGCCGCCGTGGTTCCTTGAACATTGATGACGAAGGCACGCCGACCCAGTGCACCACGCTGATCGAGGACGGCATCCTGGTCGGCTACATGCAGGACACGCTCAACGCGCGTTTGATGGGTGTTGCGCCGACCGGCAACGGCCGCCGCGAATCGTTCGCGCACATGACCATGCCGCGCATGACCAACACCTACATGCGCGCAGGCAACCATGACCCGGAGGAGATGATCCGTTCGGTGAAGAAGGGTTTGTACGCGGTCAACTTCGGCGGTGGCCAGGTTGACATCACCAGCGGCAAGTACGTGTTCTCGGCGACCGAGGCCTACCTGATCGAAGACGGCAGGATCACTGCGCCGGTGAAGGGTGCGACCCTGATCGGCAACGGCCCGGAGACCATGCAGAAGGTGCGCATGATCGGCAACGATCTGGCGCTGGACGAAGGCGTGGGCATCTGCGGCAAGGACGGGCAGAGCGTGCCGGTCGGTGTCGGCCAGCCGTCGTTGCTGATTGATGGGCTGACGGTGGGTGGTACGCAGGCCTGAGGGTGCGGTTAAGCTGACGAGCCCCCTCATCCGCCCCCCGCCTTCGCGGGGGCAGGCTCTTCGGGCACCTTCTCCCGTAAACGGGAGAAGGGAAGGCTGGCATTTGGAATTTGGCGGAGTCAGCTCGAACTGCAGCTCTGCGATCCCTTCTCCCGCCTGCGGGAGAAGAGCCTGTCCCCGCGAAGGCGGGGATGCTCCGCAAGGGGCGGATGAGGGGAAGTTTTTCGCTACAGAACCAAACCAGCAGCAAGGCCCCTCAATCCAGATCAATCCTGCTCGTCGTCGCCTTCCACATCATCAGCAGCATCGTCATCATCGCCACCCACTTCCGCTGCCGCGCTCAACACCGGCACCAGCATCAGCTCGCGCAATACCTGGTAGATCTCGCGGTAGGCGCGCGGCGGCTTGTTCTTGGCCTTCTCGGCCAGCGCATTGCGCACCAGCGTGCGCAGGGCTTGGCGGTCAGCCTCCGGATGCTCGTCCAGCAGCTCGCCCAGGGCGACATCACCCTCGGCCAGCAGCCGCTCACGCCAGCGTTCCATGCGGTGCATGATCGCCACTTCGCGGCGCGAAGTCTCGCTGTTGGCGTCCAGTGCATTGCGGATCGCATCCAGCGTCTCGTCTTCCTCGCGGCGCATCTGTTTGGCCAGGAAGGCCAGCTGGCGCTTGCGCGCGCCGTGCGAGGTGATGCGCTTGGAGTACTCGATGTGTTCCAGCAGGCCTTCCGGGATCGGCAGGCGCGCCAGCTGTGCCGGGGTCAGCTCCACCAGGGTTTCGCCCAGCGCCAGCACTTCCAGCGCTTCGCGCCGGTTCTGGCTACGGCTTTCGCCCAAAAATTCACCGGTTTCTTGATCGCGTCCGCGCATCGCACTGCTACCTACTAAACTTCATGACAGGAAAGCCTGGCGCTCGCCGGGCTCCACGAAAAATCCACGTCACGCCGCCGCCAGTCATGCAAGACCGGGCAGATGTGAAGGGATTTGGCCACCAAGGATAAAGCATTGAACGCCATTAGCACCGATAAGCCTGCCGCCGACGACAGCCTGCAGCGCCTGGAACGCCTGACCGGCATCTCCCAGCGCCTGCTGGAACGGGCCCGCGCCATGGGCGCCAGCCAGGCCGAGGTCAGCTGCAGCGAGGACCGTGGGTTGGACGTGAATGTGCGCCTGGGCGAGGTGGAGACGGTGGAAGCCACCCACGACCGTGGCATTGCGGTGACCGTGTACTTCGGCCAGCGCAAGGGCAGCGCCAGCACCGCCGACCTGCAGGAAGCCAGCCTGGAGGCCACCGTGGCCCAGGCTTGCGCCATCGCCCGCCATACCGAGGACGATCCGGCCTCCGGCCTGGCCGATCCTGCGCTGATGGCCACCGAATTCCCGGACCTGGACAGCTGGCACCCCTGGGAGCTCACCGCCGAGCAGGCGCTGGACCTGGCGCTGGCCTGTGAGTCGGCTGGCCGCGACAGCGACAGCCGCATCAGCAACTCCGATGGCGCATCGGCCTCCACCGCGCAGAGCGTGTCGGTGTACGCCAACTCGCACGGTTTCATCGGCCGTGACCGCAGCAGCCACCATTCCATCGGTTGCGCGCTGATCGCCGGCCAGGGTGACGGCATGCAGCGCGATGGCTGGTACACCAGTGCCATCGCCCGCGAAGATCTCGATGATCCGGCGGCGGTGGGCCTGCGCGCGGCCGAGCGCACCGTCGCCCGGCTGCAGCCCCGTTCGCTGCCGACCGGTGAGGTGCAGGTGCTGTTCGCAGCCGAAATGGCGCGCTCCCTGATTGGCCACCTGCTCAGTGCCGTATCGGGTGGCGCCCTGTATCGCCGTGCCAGCTTCCTGCTCGACAGTGTGGACACCCAGCTGTTCCCGGACTGGTTCGCCATCGATGAGTTGCCACTGCTGCGTCGCGGCCTGCGTTCCAGTTCCTACGACGGTGAAGGCGTTGCCACCCGCAATTCGGCCTTGATCACCGACGGCGTTCTGCAGCGTTACATCCTGGGCAGTTACTCGGCGCGCAAGCTGGGCCTGCAGACCACGGCCAATGCCGGTGGCGTGCATAACCTGAAAGTGAAGGCCAATGCAGGCGACCGTGCATCCATGCTGTCGGGTATGGGCACGGGTCTGCTGGTGACCGAATTGATGGGGCAGGGCGTGAATGGAATCACCGGTGATTACTCACGCGGTGCAGGTGGCTTCTGGGTGGAGAACGGACAGATCGCCTATCCGGTGGACGGCATCACCATCGCCGGCAACCTCAAGCAGATGTTTGCCGGCATCGAGGCGGTGGGCACCGATGTGGACCCGCGCTCGCATGTTTCCACCGGCTCCATCCTGGTGGGGAAGATGACCGTGGCAGGTAATGATTGACGCAGTATTGCCAAACAGCGGACTATTCTCACGTGGAAGTCGATGTACTTCCTATAGCTGACTACCTTCATGGATAAGCCCTTTACAAGGATCTTGGGGAAACAATGAGCGATTACCAGAACACTCCGCCGCCGGCACCGACCGGCTCGCCGAATGCCGAAGAACGTCAGTGGGGCATGTTTGCCCATCTGGCTTCGCTGAGCGGCGTCATCATTCCGTTTGGTACCCTGCTCGGGCCGCTGATCGTCTGGCTCGTAAAGAAAGACACCATGCCGTTCGTGTCTGATCAGGGCAAGGAAGCGCTGAACTTCAACATCACCGTGTTCATCGCGTTGGTGGTGTCGGGCATCCTGACCCTGGTTCTGATCGGCCTGCTGTTGCTGGCTGTGGTTGGCATTGCATGGCTGGTGCTCACCATCCTGGCTGCGATTGCTGCCAACAAGGGTGAGGCGTATCGCTATCCAATGACGTTGCGTCTGATCAAATAATCAAGGCGATGGTCGTTTGACAAGAAACCCGGGCTTTCCCGGGTTTTTTGTTTGTTGCTGGCGTGGCGGATGCGCGGCGTTTGCGATTGGCATCAGCTGCGGGGCCAATACCCCGCGGCTCGCACTAGCGCGATCATCGCGCCTGTGCTCCCTCCCTGCGCCGTGGGCAAGGGAGGGGCTGGGATATGTCGTGCCTTGGTTTTTTGCGCTTCCCTGCCATGCCAGGCAGGTACATGCTGCGGCCAGTCAATGCGAGCGACGCACCGTCAGCTCGGCCAATGCCGACAATGCTGCCGCACGCTGACCGAACGGTATCAATGCTGCCTGCATTGCGGTTGCCAGCTCGGCCAGGGTGGCCTTGGCACCGTCCATGCCCAGCAATGAGGGGAAGGTCGACTTGTCCTGCGCCTGGTCCTTGCCGGCGGTCTTGCCCAGCTGCTCGGAGCTGGCCTCGACATCGAGGATGTCGTCGCGGATCTGGAAAGCCAGGCCCAGCGTGTCGGCGAAGCTGTCCAGCTGTGCAAGCTGGGCATCGCTGGCTTCACCACACAGTGCGCCCATGCGCACCGCAGCGCGGATCAGTGCACCGGTCTTCATCGCATGCATGCGCTTGAGGTCATCCAGTGCCTGCTGCTGACCGGTGGCGTCGATGTCCAGCGCCTGACCGCCACACATGCCGGCAGCGCCGGAGGCACCGGCCAATGTCTTCATGCAGTTCAGTGCCAAGGCCGGTGGCATCCAGGCGTCGGCGAGAATCTCAAAGGCGCGGGTCTGCAAGGCATCACCGGCAAGGATCGCGGTGGCCTCGTCAAAGGCGATATGGGTGGTCGGGCGGCCGCGGCGCAGGGCGTCATCGTCCATTGCGGGCAGGTCGTCATGCACCAGCGAATAGGCGTGGATGAACTCGACCGCGATCGCCGCAGCGTCCAGGCGCGCTTCGTCGGCGCCGAACAGATAGCCGGTGGCGTAGACCAGCATCGGCCGCATGCGCTTGCCACCGCCAAGCGCCGCATAGCGCATGGCCTGGTGCAGGCGTTGTGGTGCAAGCTCCGGGTCGGGCAGGGCGTCCTGCAGCTGTTCTTCGGTGCGTTCCAGCCAGCGGGTGAGCAGCGCGTCAGTCTTCATTGCCGCTGCTTTCAAAGGGTTCGGATTTCTCCGGCTGGGCCGGGTCGGTCATCAGGCGTACGCGCAGTTCGGCCTGTTCCAGCGCCTGCTGGCACTGGCGGTAGAGACCTACGCCACGTTCGTATGCGGTCAGCGACTGGTCCAGACTCAGGTCGCCAGCTTCCATCTTCTCTACCAGCTGTTCCAGTTCTTCGAGCGATTGCTCGAAGTGGGCCACAGGTGAGGTTTCATTGGGGGACTTCTTTGCCATGGTGCAAGTGTGAGCGGCAAGCGGGAAAGGGTCAATTCACCGGATCTGGCGGCAGCCATTGCAGTGAGGCACCACGCGCCTGCAACCACGCCTGCAGCGAGGCTGAGATGACCCGATCCGCCGCCGCCAGAACCTTGCCGTCGGCGCAGAGCAGTGGCATCTGCGCGCGCAACCAAGGGGGCACGTCCATCTGTTGCAGGCAATGCTTGAGTTGATGGCTGTGGCTGTGGCTGCGGCCCGGCAGCTGGATACGCTCGCCACCGTGGCGTTGACGCAACTGCAGCGGTTCATCGAAGGCCTTGGCGCCGTGCAACAGCAGTTTGCCGCCGTCGGGAAGATCGACGGGTTGGGCGCCGTCCCAGTGACGCGTCCAGCCCTTGGGCCAGGGCTTGATCACGGCGGTTGCATGCAGCTGGTCACGCCAGCGCACGATGCGGGCCTGCTGCCATCGGAACTCGGCCTGCTGGTCATGGCCAGCGGCCAGCAGCTGTTGCTGGATTGCCTGTACGCCCTTGGCCGGCAGTGCTGGCAGGCCCTGTTGCTTCGCCCATAAGCGCAGTACGCGGGATTGCTGTGATGTAGCGAGTTGCTCGAGTTCGCTCAGCAGCAGTGCGTTTTCCGTGCTCAGGCAGCGCTGCAGCAGGCCTGCATCATCCTCATGCAACAGCGCTGCTGCCTGTGCTGCAAGTTCGGCGCTACGTGCCATCGCTGCGCCCGCATGCGGCCAACGCTGGCGCAGCAGCGGTAGCACCTGCAGGCGCAGGAAGTTTCGGTCGAAATCCACGCTGCCGTTGCTGGGGTCCTCGATCCACTGCAGCTGATGCTGGCTGGCATAGGCTTCCAGCGCGTCGCGCGCCACCTGCAGCAGTGGCCGCCACAAGGTATTGGTTCCGAAACTGCGTTCTGCCTGCATCGCGGCCAGACCGTCGACACCGGCGCCGCGCAGTGCGCGCAGCAGGAAGGTTTCTGCCTGATCGTCCTGATGGTGGGCCAGGGTCAGCCATTCGCCTTCGCGTAGATGGGCCTTGAAGGCCGCGTGGCGGGCATCGCGGGCGGCTGCTTCCAGGCCTTGGCCGGCATCACGCGGAACATCGACATGCACTACCTGCAGTGGGATATCCCACTCTGCACAGAGGGTGGTGCAATGCTGCTGCCAGTCATCGGCAGCCTTTTGCAGCCCGTGGTGCACATGCAGTGCGCGCAGGCTGCCGGGCTGGCGTCCCGGGGCGTTGGCGAGCAGATGCAGCAGCACGGTGGAGTCCAGGCCGCCGCTGAAGCCGACCATCACCGGGATGTCGGTCGCGGACTGCAGCAGGGAAGGAGAAAGCAGGTTCATGGCCGCGCCGAGTATCGGCGGCGGCGGCGATGGCTGCAATTGTTGCTGCCGAAGTTGTAGAAGCGGCGTCAGCCGCGAAGCGGATAAACCTTCAGGTTGCAGATGGGCTGGCGATTCCATTGTTGCCAGCTTCGCGGCTGACGCCGCTCCCACAAATCCGGGGGAGTTCGGAGGTCATGGGCTGGCCGCCCTTGTAGAGCGGAGCCAAGCTCCGCTGGGGGCATTACCGGTAGAGGCCCTGCCGAGCATGGCTCGGCACTACGCTGCTTTCGTGTTGGGGCACGCCTGCAGTTTTGTAGGAGCGGCGTCAGCGAAGCAGATAGCCTTTCAGATTGCAGGCCGGCTGGCAATTCCATTGATGCCAGCTTCGCGGCTGACGCCGCTCCTACAAAGTCGTGCAGAGCCGGCTCAGGGCAGGATCTTGCCGTGGCGATCAATGCGGTAGTGCTTGCCGCCCTCGATGGCGGTGTGGCCGCCGGGGTCGGGTTTGCCCGGCGCGCAGCCTTGGCAGACCTCGGCGATGCCGTCCTTGAACGGCCAGCCCCAATCGAAACGGGCGGCGAAGGCAGGCTGCAGCTGGCGGTCGTAGTAGCCGATCTGGCCATCGATCATGGAACGGGTCAGGCCTTCCTCGAAGTAATCCGGGCCGTTGTCGTAGGTGATCACCGGCAGGTGGCGTCCGTCGCGACGCAGGTAGTAGTGCTGTTTGCCGGCAATGACCGTGGTCAGTCCATCAGCATCGTACTCAAGCTGCGCCAGCGCCGTTTCGGCGACGATCAGCCTGCCATCGCCGGTCCGCTTGCAGCCTTCCAGAATCTTGAACGCATCGGTGTCCATCCGGTAGCAGGCCTCGTCGGCCAGCGCGATCGCTGGCAGCCAGACCAGTGACAGCATTGCTGCCACTGGCCATCCGGCACGTTGCCGGAGCAGGCTCACTGCGCCTTGCGCTCGAACTTGGCCGGCTGCGGCAGCTCGACCGGCACGCCGTGCGCGTCGCAGGTACCCAGGGCACACAGGCGCTCACGCAGGCGCGGGGTGGACTGCACGATCAGGTGGTAGATGGTGTTCTGTTCCATCGTGCCACGCACTGCCTTGCTGCCCGGGCCACGCGCCCAGATGCCGACATCTTCACCGCCGTGCGATTCGCTCTTGGACGGCACCAGCGCTTCCTGCATGTAGTCCGGATGTTCGGTGTCGACATGGGTCAGGTCGGGGCGGCCGTTGGCGGTCTCGAAGCTGCTCGGCGAATGCGGGAAGCGCTTCGGGCCGGCCGGCTGCTGGTTGCTGGCACCGGTGTAGCCCGGGCCATTGGCATAGCTCAGGGTGGTGTAGGGCATGCCCATGCCGTCGCGGGCCAGGTCCAGTGCGCCCATGCCGTCTTCACCGCCCTTGTCCTTGACCTTGCCGAGGATGGCATTGCCGCGTGCCGGGTAACCGACGAAGTTCAGTGTATGCGAGTGGTCGGCGGTGACGATGATCAAGGTGTCTTCGGCCGAGGTGGCGTCCACCGCAGCCTTGACCGCATCCGACATGGCGATGGTGTCGCCCAGTGCTCGCGCTGCGTTGCCGCTGTGGTTGGCGTGGTCGATGCGGGCGCCTTCGACCATCAGCACGAAACCTTCCTGGTGCTTGGACAGGTTGGCGATGGCGGCGCGGGTCAGTTCGGCCAGCGACGGTTCACCGGCGCGGTCCTTGGGGCGGTCCTGCTCGTACTGCATGTGGTCCGGCTCGAACAGGCCGAGCAGGGCCGGCGCGTTGGCGGCCGCCTTGAGCTGGTCGGCGTTCCACACATAGGCGCCCTGCGGGTGCTTGGCCTGCCATTCGGCGACCAGGTTGCGGCCGTCCAGGCGCAGGCCGACCTTGTCCGCGTATTCCGGGTCCTGCTCATTGATGGTGGTGAACTGGCCACGACCGCCGCCCAGCGCAACCAGCGGGCCCTGGCCGTAGCGCGAGGTGGAGATCAGCTGCTGGGCGATGTCCACGCAGCCGGCAGCCTTGGCCGCTTCCGGCAGGTCGGTGTCGTTTTCCCAGTTGCGCTCGGGCGAGTGCGCGTAGGTTGCCGCCGGGGTGGCGTGGGTCAGGCGCGCGGTGGAGACGATGCCGGTGGCCATGCCGGCACTGTCGGCCAGCTGCAGCCAGGTGAGCAGGCCCTTGGGCAGGCTGTCGGCGCAGTTGTTGCGGCTGCCGGCGCTGACGCCGATGGCGCCCATGTGGCTCTTCACGCCGGTGGTGATGGCGGTCATGGTGCCGGCCGAATCGGGGGTCTGCGAGTCGGTGTTATAGGTCTTGCTGAACGCAGTGGCCGGGAAGCGTTCCCAGGACAGCAGGTTCTCTTCGCCTGGCTGGCCCTTGCGCTGGCCTTCGAGGATGCGTGCGGCGGCCACGGTGGTCAGGCTCATGCCGTCGCCCAGGAACAGGATCACGTTCTTGGCCTTGCCGGCCATGGCGCCATTACCGGCGGCGCGGGCGGCGCCGTCGCGGTACCACCACTGCGGGGTTTCCCCGTCCGGGCGGGTGATCTGGGGGACATCAACGCTGACTGCGTTGGCCGGGCCGGACTGCGGGCCGGTGCTGGCGCAGGCGCCGAGCAGCAGGGTGGACAGGGCGGCGGACAGGAAACTGGCTTTGTGCATCGTGGTTGTTACCGCTGGATGAAGACAGACCGCCATTATGGTCAAGCGTGGAAGGCATGCATATGACACGCAGCTTTTCTGTGTGGGCATCGTTCTGGCGCAGGCCTTGCGCTATCGTGGCAACCTTCGATTTTTATCCCGGATTGACGATATGAATGTGGTTTCTGCCTGGCTGCGGATCCCCTTCTGGCAGCGGGTGGTCGGCGGCTTCGTGCTGGGCGCGCTGGCTGGCTGGGCGCTGGGACCGGCGGCTGAGACCTTCTTCGGTCCGCTGGGTGAGCTCTACGTCACCCTGATCAAGATGATTGCGGTGCCGCTGGTGTTCTTCGCGGTGATCAACGCCATCGGTTCGCTGCATGGGCAGAAGTCGGTTGCCGCGCTGAGTGGCCGCACCTTCCTGTGGTTCGTGATCACCGCCGCATTCGCGGTGGGCATCGGCCTGCTGGTCGGCACGGTGATGCAGCCGGGCACCGGTGGCCTGAAGCTGGCGGTGGACACGGCCTACACCCCGCGTGACGTGCCTTCGATCGCCAAGGTGCTGATGGATGTGGTGCCGTCCAATGTGTTCTACGCACTGGCTGGCATCGGTACCAAGGCCAATGCGGCTGGCGAACAGGTGCTGGCGGCCGGGCGCGGCTCGATCCTGCCGGTGATCTTCTTCGCCGGTCTGCTTGGCTTTGCGATGGTCAAGCTGGGCGAGAAGGTCAACGAAGCGCGCAAGCTGGTCGGGCAGATGAGCGAGATCATGATCCAGGTGACCCGCTTCGTGCTTGAGATGACGCCGCTGGGTACCTTCGGCCTTATCGCCGGGCTGGTTGGTAGCTATGGCTTCGAGAAGCTGCTGCCGTTGGGCAACTTCGTGCTGGCACTGTACGTGGCCTGTGCGCTGCACATCGTCATCGTCTACAGCGGCCTGCTGCTTGCGCACGGCTTGAACCCGTGGAAGTTCTTCCGTGGTGCGGCGCCAGGCATGCAGGTGGCGTTCGTGGCTTCGTCGAGTTTCGCGGCGATGCCGGTGGCGATGCGTTCCATCAGCGACAACCTCGGCGTCAACAAGGATTACGCATCGTTTGCGGTGCCGCTGGGTGCCAGCATCAAGATGGATGGCTGCGGTGCGATCTACCCGGCCTTGTGTGCGGTGTTCATTGCCCAATACACCGGGGTGCCACTGACCCCGGAGCAATACGTGATCGTGCTGATCGCATCGGTGCTGGGCAGCTTCGGCACGGCCGGCGTACCGGGCACGGCGGTGGTGATGGCGACGGTGGTGCTGAGCGCGGCCAACCTGCCGCTGGAGGCGATCGGTTACCTGTACGCCATCGACCGGATCCTCGACATGATGCGTACCATGACCAATGTCACCGGGCAGATGGTGGTGCCGGTGATCGTGGCCAAGGAGACCGGGCTGCTCGACCAGCAGGTGTACGACGCTGCGGGTACGCCGGCGATGGGTGCTGGTGCGAGTGGGCGCCATCCGGACTAGCGGGTTTGCAATCGCAGCGTCAGGAATGGATCGGCATCGCCGCGATACCGTTCACCTGAGTACTTGAGTCACCCAGAATCCGATGCCAGTCCCTTGGCATCGGATTTTTTGTGGGAGCGGCGAAAGCCGCGAAACCCGAACGTCACCGGGTGCCAGAGATGCGGGTAGCCCGGCGCCGCCGGCTTCGCGGCTTACGCCGCTCCTACATGCAGGGCCGGGCCGTTGCCGGCCTATCTCATATCCGACGGTTGTTGTTTGTAGCAGGTGTAACAACTGTCTGTAACAGCACTGATACAGCTGCGTGAAAGCCAGGCAGCGCATGCCTTTCGCGGTGCCATCAGGGCTTCCATGCGCCGGCTTTGATATCAGCATGGCTGTGACATGGATACACCCATGGGTGCTGGGTGATATCTACAAGCTGTTGTTTTTAGTTGAGATTTTTGCTTGGCACGGATGCTGCTCTATCACTCGCGTTGGTACGAGTGGACGACGCAATGGACAGCTGGACCCTACATCGTTATGCCGCCCTGATCGGTTTGCTGCTGGTCAGTACTGCCGCTAGTGAGGCCGCCATGGCTTCCGGTGCACGTCAGGGCGTAAAGGCACAGCCGGGCGAGATCGTGTTGCTGCGCGATGTATCGACGCGGCCGGCCTACCGCATGGCACCGCCAGGCATGGCCTTGATTGCCGATCCCTCGCCACGCAAGGAGCTGGGCTCCGCGCTCGGGGCTGGTGGCATGAGCGAGCTCAGCGATGATGACTATGCGGCAATGGGTTCGGGCATGGCTGGTAGTCAGCTGGCCGGGCATGGCCAGACCACGGTCGAGCGGGTAACCACCGGCATGGTAGGTGGCACCCTGGGACGCGTTGTCGGCGATGACGGTATGTTGTCCGGAGGCCAGTTGTCACGCGCCATCGGTGGCCCGATGGGCGCCGTGGGTGGTGCGACACGCGGGATTGGCGACCAGGTACGTGGCGCCTTGGCGCAGTTCCCGCTGGGCCAGCCGGCCGGGCCGGGTGGCAAGTGAACGCTTCCTTCGCCCCCATTCCCGCTGCCCTGCTTGTAGTTGCGCTTGCCCTTGCGGGCAGTGCACAAGCGCAATCGGGCACTGACAGCTACAGCGGCATGCTGTCCTATCTTTCCACCGACACGCGGATTGACGGTGGGGCCTTGGCCGGTGCCAATGGCTCGATCAAGGTCAACCAGGCGGCGGGTGATCTCAACCTGCAGGCCAACTTGCACAGCATGGCCAATGGCGGACACGCGTCGGCCAGTGTTCGCAGCCTGCAGCAGCGTCAGTCCAATCTCTTCAATTCACCGATGCAGGCCACCGCCACCATCGGCGGCAATGCGCTGGCAGGCGCTGGCGGCATCGCATCAATCAATCAGGCCAGTGGCGGCGGCAACGCGGAGTTGAACTCCGTCACCGCGACACTGGCCGCACAGGGCATACGCGAGGCAAGTGATGAGGCCATGGCTTCATCCGAAGTGCTCGCGTCGGCAGGGGGGCAGTCCACCGTTACCGACCCCCGCGCAACCCGCCGGGTTGGCGTGGAGGCATCCGCATTGCGCGGATTTGACGGCGTACTGCAACTCAATCAGATCGCGGGATCAGGCAACGCAACGGAGAACAGATTCAGCATCTCCGTGCAGGGCACCCCGTGAGCACAGTTCCATCCACCCGATGCATCAGAAAATCTGAAGAGGGCACCATGAAAGCGATCAAATGGAATGTACTCGCCATGGCGGTTTCCGCGCTGACCCTCAGCGCGGCAGCCAATGCGGCGGATGACCAGAACGCGACCGCGAACATCAATCACCAGCATGCTGTGACTGAGACGCGGACGAATACCAACACCAACACCAACATCAACACCAATGTCGATACCGACATTGATCTGAAGTTGGATGCCGCTGCCCGCCTGCGCTACAACGATACGCGCAACAACACGGACACACGGACCAACACCGAGACGACCAGCACCTGGTCCAGCGATGTAACCGAGAACGTGCAGAAGACCTCCAACATCTCTGCCGACGAGCGCAAGGAAAAGAACAACCATGGCGTGGACGTGAACCTTGAGAAGGACATGCGTCTGAGCTCGGACGTCAACTTCTCCGGCGACCCGACCATTACCGGCAACATCGATCTGGACTCGGCCGCGATTGCCATCATCGACAACCGCCAGTCGATCTCCAACAACCATGCCGAGAACGGCCTGCTGAACAACGATGCATCGATTGCCGATGATGTCGGTTCCGACGCTTCGGGCAACCTGGGCTTCAACGTCGCCGCCGGTGACAACAATACCCAGGACAATGCGGCTGCACTGTCGGCAGCGGATGCATCCTTCAGCTTCGGCATGGCGGATGCGGAAGTGTTCGTGAACCAGAGTGGCATGAACAACACCACGATGAACTACGGTGTGACCAATAGCGCAGGCGTGGGCGGCAATGCCTTCTCCGGTGCCAGTGGCAACATCGGTGTGAACGTGACCTCGGGCAACAACAACGAGCAGAAGAACGCTCTGGCTGCCTCGGTCGCCACCAGTGCCTATGCCACCTCGAGCATCAGCTCGAACCAGGTGTCCTCGGGCAATGAAGTCAGCAACGATGGCTATTACGACTACCTCGTGAACAGCTATTCGATCAGCATGAGTGGCAAGGTCACCGGCACCACCAAGGGCACCGGCACCGGCACCTATACCGGCACCGGCAATTCCTACCAGAAGAGCAACTTCTACGTAGACAACTGGTCGGGCGATACGCATCCGGCCGGCGACCAGACCGGTCACTCGGATTGGGATAACCAGACCCAGGGTGCTGTTGCAAACCCGTACAAGCCGGGCGTTGGTGGCATGGCATGGGATACCGACGAGAAGGGCACCTCGAGCTTCTCCGAAATGGGCACCGCCGATCTCACGGCCAGCTTGAGCGGCAGCGTGATCGACATCGATTGGATCGCGGTTGATGCGACCAATACCGCCAGCCTGTCAGGTACTGCGTTCTCGGGTGCGTCGGGCAACATCGGTGTCAATGTCTCCTCCGGTACCGGCAACCTGCAGGCCAACAGTCTCGCGCTGGCGGTGGCACAGCCGTCAACCGGTGGTGGTGGCGGTACCGGTAACGAGCCGTAACCGGATGCGTCATCCCCGTGGATGACGCACTGGCTCAGCGTAACAAGCCCGGTCATCCGCCAATGGCCGGGTTCCGGGAGCCCCCATTCCACTCCCCCGGGAGGGGGGCTCCCACCTTCCGGCGCTCTGGAGGTACCACGCCCATGTTCGGTCGATCGCTGCTGTTGGCTTGTGCGTTGAGTGTGTCGCCGGGCCTGCTGCACGCAGGCGAGGTGGCATTCAGCAGTGTGTTGCCCAACGGTGCGTTGTACAGCGGCAAGATCGAGAGCATGAAGGAACGGCGCTTCCGCAACCTGGTGCGGCAGCAGACCGACTACAGCTGCGGTGCCGCGGCGCTGGCGACTATCCTCAAGCATGCATACCACCTCAACACCGACGAGGCGACGGTGATCGAGGGCATGATGGGAGTGGCCGACCCGGAGTTGGTGAAGCAACGTGGATTCTCGTTGCTGGATATCAAGCGTTACGTGGAATCCCTGGGTATGCGAGGTCGTGGCTACCGGATTGACGAGGAGCGGCTGATGAACCTGCGCGTCCCAAGCCTGGTGCTGATGGATGTACGTGGCTTCCGCCACTTCGTCGTGCTCAAGCAGATACGCGATGGCATGGCCGAGGTCGCTGACCCGATCCTTGGCAACCGCGTGGTGCCTTTGCCGGAGTTTCTTGAAGCCTGGCCATCGCGCGCGGTGTTCGTGGTCATAGGCAGTGACTTCGATCGCAATACGGTGCTGCTGCAACCCAGTGAGAGGCCCAGTGCGCGCGCGCTGTATGCACGCCAGGGGGCCAGCCCCATTACCGATGCGGAGCTGGTCGATTTTGGCTTCAGCCATGCCGACCTGTTCTGAAGGAGTGTTGTGATGAACGCAACCAAGTTCGCCCTGCTGGCTTTGGCGCTGACGCTCGCGCTGCCAGCAGTTGGCGCGGAAACACCACAAAAGCCAGGCAAGGGCCTGCACGAGATTCCGGATCCGGAACTCAATCTGATGCGTGGCCGCTATACCGTGGGTGGCAACGCGGTGGCATGGTTCGGGGTGACCATGGTCTCTACCTGGCAAACCACGACGGGCCAGAGCCTGCAGGGCGCGATGACGCTGGGCATGGACTTCAGCAAAGGTGGCAACGTGCCGAAGGTGACGTTCACACCGATCGTCAGCATCACCGATGCCAATGCGCCCTTGCCTGATTCCAGCGGACGCAGCATCGATGGCAGTGGTTTGAACAACGTGGCCGGTGTCAGCCAGAGCGTGCAGATCGCCGGCGACGGCAATCGGGCCAGCAATGTCATGCATCTGAATGTACGCAACGATGGCGTCGTGCCCGGCGTCAGTGGATCGATAGCAGGCAATGCAACGGCACAGTCGGGTGACGCAAGCGCGGTGGCCAGCTTCGACGGCAATGCTGCGCGCCTGCAGCTGACCATCCAGGGGCAGGGCGCTGTGCAACAGTGGCTACGCAGTGGCAGCGTTGGCCAGAGTGTCCAGCTGACCAGCGATGGTCAGTTGGTCAGCAACCGGCTGCAGATTGATCTGGTAAGGGAGTCGATGGCGGGGAACCTGCCGTTGGCCCAGAACGTGGCACAGGCCATCACGCTCAATCGGGGGATTGGCGGGATAGGCGGGCAGTGAGCACGGGCAGGCCCGTGTTTTTGGCGAGTCCAACGTAGAGGAACGACACAATGAAACGACTGGCGATGGCGGCGCTGGTGAGTCTGACTGTTGCTTCACCACGGGTGATGGCGCAGGAGGCGACAACCGGCAACAAGGATGCAGAGGATGTAAGGGCACTGGTGGCGCAGCTGGAAGCACTCAAGGCCAGCTATGCCCAGGAGGTACGGCGTCTGCGGGAATTGGACATGCAGGTGCAGGCAATCCAGGCGCGGGTCAGTGGCAAGACCGCCCAGGTGTTGCCGACACCGCAGTTGCCCGCGGATGAGGCCGCAGCTGCTTCCACTGCAGCGACAGCCCCGCCCGCAACTGCGGCCCCGGCCGGCGAGGGCTATGCAAGCAGCGCGGCTGAAGCGCAGCAGGCCAAGGAAGCGGCACGGCGCAGTGTTGATGACGTGAAGCAACAACAATCGGCGCTGTTCAATCAAAAGCTGACGCTGGAAAACAGCATCACCTATGCACGCTATGACCGAAAACAGCTGACCCTCAATGGCTTCCTGGCGTTGGATGCGATCTTTCTCGGCAACATCGCCATCGAAAACGTCGAGTCCGATTCGCTCACCTACAACTTTGCCGCACGCTGGGGCCTCAATCCCCGCCTGACCTTGAACCTGGATGTGCCGTACATCGCCCGCAAGACGATTTACCAGAAGGGCGGTGCAGGTGGTTCAGCGGCTGCCATCGCGCAGGAGGAAACCCATGGCACCGGTATTGGCGATGTCACCGTCAGTGCCAATTACAAGCTGTTTGGTGAGCGCGGCTGGCGCCCGGAGACCGTCCTGACCGGCGGTATCACCGCGCCGACGGGGCGCGAGCCCTATGGCCTGGATTGGAAGGTGATCGAGCGCGACGACGACGACTTCATCCGTTTCGCGGTGCCGTCCAAGCAGCCGACCGGCAACGGTCTATGGCAGGCGAACATCGGCCTGTCGGCGGTGAAGAGTGCGGACCCGGCGATCCTGTTCGGCAACATCGGTTATGTGCGCTCGTTCAAGCGCAGCTTCGACGACATCGATGCCAATCCGGATACGGTCAATCCTGGTGAGGTGACGCTGGGTGATTCGTATTACTTCGGCGCAGGCGTGGCGTTTGCATTCAACGAGCGCACCAGTTTGAGCATTTCCTTCAGCGACCGCATGAGTGCACGTGCCAGCACGCGTTACAAGAACGGCAAGTGGATGAAGGTGATCGGCAGTGATGGCAACGCGGGGACGCTCAATCTGGGCGTGACCTATGCGCTGACATCCAAGGCCACTTTTGTGAGCATGTTGGGAATTGGCCTTACCCCGGATGCGCCGGATTTCACCCTGGCGTTCAAGCTGCCTTACATGCTGTGAGGATGATCGCGGGATGAGCTCTGGTGGAGGCGGGCGCTGCGTGCAGTCGATCAACGCAGCGCTTCCAGCTCCAGGTGATGCTTGCGGCACATGCGGTAGATGGTGACCCGTGAGACTTTCATCAGTCGCGCGCAGGCGCTGATGTTGTATTGGCTTTGTTGCAGGCAGGACAGCAGGGTTTCGCGTTCGGCCCGGCTCCGCGCCTGGCTGAGTTGGGCATCGTTGGCAGCCTGGTTGAGCTCCAGATCCGCGCAGCTGATCAACTCGCCTTCGGCGGTGATGGCCGCACGTTGTACCCGGTTGAGCAGTTCGCGGACATTGCCGGGCCACGGGAAGCGGTCCATTGCCTGGCGTGCTTCAGTGGTGTAACCGCGGGCGCGGGTGGGGTGGCGGGTGCGGAAGTTGCGCAGGAACTGGCGCGAAAGCAGTTCAATGTCGCCATCGCGTTTGCGCAGTGGCGGCATCGACAGGCGCAGCACGTTCAGGCGGTAATAAAGATCGCGACGGAAGCGGCCTTCTTCCACCGCACGTTCCAGATCCACGTGGGTGGCGGCGAGGATGCGTACATCCACCGGGATGGGCTGATTGCTGCCAACCCGCTCGATGGTGCCTTCCTGCAATACCCGCAACAGGCTGGTCTGCGCATCCAGTGGCAGGTCGCCGACTTCATCCAGGAACACGCTGCCGGTGTGTGCGGTTTCAAACAGACCTTGGCGACGGCCGGTGGCACCGGTGAAGGCTCCACGCTCATGGCCGAACAGTTCCGACTGGACAAGGGTGGAAGGAATGGCGCCGCAGTTGATGGCCTGGAAGGGCTTGCCGTTGCGCGCCGACAGGCGGTGCAGCGCATGTGCGGCGACCTCCTTGCCGGTGCCGGTCTCTCCGGTGATCAGGACCGGTAGGTCCACCGGCGCGTACTTGCGCAGGGTGGCGCGCATGACCAGCATCACCTCGCTCTCGCCGAGCAGGGTATCCAGCACGTCTTCACTGGCTGCACGTGGCACTTCATTGCTCAGGCCCTGCAGCCCGCGCAATAGTTCCTTCAGATCCGGTGGATGCGGGAACTGTTGGCGGCACGCGGCAAGCAAGGGATGCAGGGGCGATTGCCCAATGCCATCGCTGGCCGGGGTGATGGCAAACAACGGCATATGGTGATGCTCGGCGGTGAGCTTGCCGATGCGCTCCAGCTCACTTTCCGAGCTGGTGCGGAAATCGATCAGGCCAACCACCGTGTCGCCGCCACGCATGCCAATGTCGGCGGGCTGTTGGGGAAGTACCGTTCGCACCTGCCAGCCATCCGCAGCCAGCATTACTTTCTCTCTTGCCCCCGGATTTCCAAACCAGATCACACAACGTGTACTTGACACAGATGTCGCGGCCATGCCTGGTCACTCCTCCATTCGGCGTCACCATATACCTGTGATTCACGCATGCGCAATCGTATTTGGCACTTTGTTGCAGGCGGCAGGAGCGTTGTTCGCATTAACTTTTGTGGAGGACAAGTGATGTCGAAAGGACGGCCAATAAAAAAGCCGCAACCCGAAGGTTGCGGCTTGGCAGGTAGCTGCCAGCAGGGCGCTTACAGCGCCATGCGGCGTGCCTGCATGAACTTGTCACCCCAGTAACCGGTGAGCAGGGTGTCGGTGCGGACGTCCTTGCCGGTGCTCGGGGCATGCAGGAAGCGGCCTTCGCCGACATAGATGCCGACGTGGTCTACGCGGCCCTTGCGGCCGAAGAACACCAGATCACCAGCGGCCAACGCGGCGCGGTCATTGATCAGTTCGGCATTGGCCTGGCTGGCCATCTCGCGCGATACGCGCGGCAGCTCGACACCCAGGGCGGTACGGAACACGTAACCGACCAGGCCGCTGCAATCAAAGCCTGCGTCCGGCGAGGTGCCGCCCCAGCGGTACGGGGTGCCCAGCAGGGTCATGGCGCGGCGCAGGATGGACTGCACCTTGCCGTCGGAGTCGTTGGCCAATGCTGCCTCGGTGGCAGCGGAGACACCCTTGGAGGCGTCGTAGGCGGAGATAAGGCGGCTGAGATCGCCGGCAAACATCGCCGAGCGGTCCATCAGCGGAATGGTGTCGCTGGCGGCCAGATGCGGCAGCAGCGCGGCCAGTGTGGCGGTGGCAGCGCTGTCAGCCTTGCTGCGCGGTGCTTCGGTCTTGGCCGCGGCCGGCTTGGCTGCCGGGGCGGTATCGGCGCTCTGGGCGAGGGCGGGCAGGCTGGCCAGAGCCAGTGCCGCGGCGCAGATCAGGCGGCGGAGGGTGAGCGGAACAATCTTGGGCTGGCTCGGATGGGACGTGTTGTCAGTCGTCACGCGGCAGTCACTGGAAAAAGTCGATGGGCGATCATGCCTTGTGAAACGTGTGGATAGGTACAAATTTCGTTAAATAATTGTTATTTTTCGCGAGGAATGTCTCGTTTTACCGTAATACCCGCTTCGCACCGGTGTAATGATCGCGCCAGTAAGCCCCATCCAGATGGTCCAGGCGGACGGTTCCGCCAGTGCTGGGAGCGTGTACGAAGCGGCCTTCACCTACATAAATGCCGACGTGGAAGACGTTGCCTTTGTTCCCAAAGAACACGAGATCGCCGGCGGTCAGGCGATCGGGAGCGATCTTTGGCCCCTGGATGGTCGCGAGCTCGCGCGAGGTGCGTGGCAGGTTCAGGGCCAGCATGTCCCGGTATACATAGGTAACCAAGCCGCTGCAGTCGAAGCCGGACTCCGGGGTATTGCCGCCGTAGCGGTACGGCGTTCCAACCAGACCCAGGGCGCGCATCAGCACCGAGGCGGCTGCGGCGGGGTCGGCGGGGGCGACCGGGGAGTAGTTGTGGGCCGGATTGGGAGCCGAGGCCCGTTTCGGGGGGCTGTGCCCGCAGGCGGTCAACAGCGCGGCGGTAAGGAGAGTGGCCGGCAGGCACCACGAGCGGAAGCGGGGAACTGGCGTGATGTGCATGGAGCCCGGATAATGCGCCACCTTAGAAGGCCGTCATCATGGCGGCGTCCCCGGCGGCCGACAAGCCGTCCCAACGTCTGCCAGCGGGCAGCCATTTATCAGAGTTGCGCATGAAGATCGAAAAAGACCGCGTCGTCCGTTTCCACTACACCGTCTCCGAAGTCGGCCAGGAGCCGATCGAGAGCTCCAAGGACCGTGATCCGTTGGCCATCCTGATCGGCCACGGCAACATCATCCCGGGCCTGGAAGCGGCGATGATGGACAAGGAAGCCGGCGAAAGCTTCGGCGTCGACGTGACGTCGGCCGATGCTTACGGCGAGCGCCGCGAGGGCATGACCCAGCGCGTGCCGAAGAAGCACTTCGGCAAGACCCCGCTGATCCCGGGCACCCAGGTGATCCTGCAGACCAACTTCGGCCCGCGCGCGGTCACCGTCGAGAAGGTCGGCATGACCGTGGTCGACGTCGACCTGAACCACCCGATGGCCGGCAAGGACCTGCATTTCGACGTGGAAATCGTCGAAGTGCGTGAAGCCAGCGAAGAAGAAGTGCAGCACGGCCACGTGCACGGCGACGGCGGTCACCAGCACTAAGCGTTTGCCGCAAGGCAATGCAGCATCGGAACGGCCCGCGAAAGCGGGCCGTTCTGCGTTGTGGGGCCATCCCCTGTAGTGGGGGGGGGGGGGGGGGGGGGGGGGGGGGGGGGGGGGGGCGGGCGGGCCGGGGGGGGGGGGGGGGGCGCGGCGGGGGGGGGGGGCGGGGGGGGACGCGCGGCCCCGCGCGCCCGCCCGG
>NZ_JBRREC010000021.1:0-52663 GCF_056760015.1 Stenotrophomonas sp. STEN029
AGCGGGCGCGGCCGCCAGCGCTGCCCCCCCCCCCCCGGCGCGGCGGTGCCGGCGCGGGAACCCCCCCGCCCCACCGGGGCGCGCCACTACGCATTGCTTGAAGGCGCCAATCGACAACACCGCAGCAAATCATCACTTGGGGAGTAGGAAACCCCGGCGTCCAACCACGCCGGGGTTTCTGTTTGCAGCGCATGACGGCATCCTTATGCAATGTCTGCACGCCGTGACCTCGCCACCCTCGATCTTTCCACCGAACCACTGAGCCGCCTGGCCGGGGTTGGGCCACGGGTGGCAGCCAAGCTGGAAGCGCGCGGCCTGACCAGCTTGCAGGACCTGTGGCTGCACCTGCCGCTGCGCTACGAGGATCGCACCACGCTGCTGCCGATCCGCGCCTTGAAGGCCGGCATGGCCGCGCAGGTGGAGGGCAGGGTGGAGGCAGTTGAGCGAGGCTTCCGTTACCGGCCGGTGCTGCGGGTGGCGATCAGCGACGACTCCGGCGCCACCCTGGTGCTGCGTTTCTTCCACTTCCGTGCTGCGCAGGTATCGCAGTTCGCCGTCGGTCGCCGTCTGCGCGCCTATGGCACACCGCGCGCGGGTCAGAATGGGCTGGAGATCGTGCATCCCAGCTATCACGTGCTCGGTGACGGCGAAGACGCCGCGTTGGGCGCGGTGCTGGACCCGGTGTACCCGGCAGTGGAGGGCATCGGCCCGGCCAGCCTGCGCAAGTTGATTGGCCAGGCACTGGATCGTTTGCCCGATGCGGCCGCATTGGAACTGCTGCCGCCGGCCTTGCTCGCCGGCATGGGCCTGCCGTCGTTGCGCGAAGCCATGTTGACCATGCACCGGCCGCCGGCCGACGCCGATATCAGTGCCCTTGGAACGGGTACGCATCCGGCGCAGCGCCGCTTGGCGCTGGAGGAACTGCTGGCACACCACCTCAGCCTGCGCCGCCAGCGCATCGCCCTGCAGCAACATCGCGCGCCGTCGCTGCGTGGCCGCGACGGACTGGTCAAAGCCCTGCGCGACTCCTTGCCGTTCAAGCTGACCGGCGCGCAGCAGCGCGTATTCGACGAGATCCGCAAGGACCTGGCCCGCGCCCATCCAATGCTGCGGCTGGTGCAGGGCGACGTCGGCTCGGGCAAGACCGTGGTTGCTGCGTTGGCGGCGATGCTGGCGGTGGAGCGCGGCAAACAGGTGGCGCTGGCCGCGCCGACCGAACTGCTGGCCGAGCAGCACCTGAACAATCTGCGCAGCTGGCTGGAACCGCTGGATGTGCGCGTAGCCTGGCTGGCCGGCAAGGTCACCGGCAAGGCCCGCGCCAAGGTGCTGGAGGATGTTGCCAGCGGCCATGCACAAGTGGTGGTAGGCACCCATGCGCTGATGCAGGACAGCGTAGTGTTCAATGATCTGGCACTGGCCATCGTCGATGAGCAGCACCGCTTCGGCGTGCACCAGCGGCTTGCCCTGCGCGACAAGGGCGCAACGGCCGGTGTAGTGCCGCATCAGCTGGTGATGACCGCCACGCCGATCCCGCGCACCTTGGCGATGGCGGCGTATTCGGATCTGGATGTATCGGCCATCGACGAACTGCCGCCCGGTCGCACGCCGGTGCAGACCATCGCCATCAGCGCTGAGCGGCGTCCGGAACTGGTCGAGCGCATCCGCATCGCCTGCCAGCAGGGCCGGCAGGTGTATTGGGTCTGCACGCTGATCGAAGAGAGCGAGGAAGACGCCGGCCCCGGCAATGCACGCATGGATGCGCAGGCCGCGCAGACGACCTTCGAGACGCTGTCGGCGCAACTGCCCGAGTTGCGCATCGGTCTGGTCCACGGCCGCATGAAGGCGGCGGAGAAGCAGGCGGCGATGCGCGCCTTCAAGCAGGCCGAGACCGATTTGCTGGTCGCCACCACGGTGATTGAAGTCGGTGTCGATGTGCCCAACGCCTCGTTGATGATCATCGAGAACGCCGAACGCCTGGGCCTGGCCCAGCTGCACCAGCTGCGTGGCCGCGTCGGCCGTGGTGCAACCGCGTCCAGCTGCGTGCTGATGTACCAGGCGCCGCTGTCGGCGATGGCACGCGAGCGCCTGGAAACCATGCGGCTGACGTCCGACGGCTTCCTGATCGCCGAGAAGGACCTGGAACTGCGCGGTCCCGGCGAACTGCTGGGCACCCGCCAGACTGGTCTGGCCGCGTTCCGCGTGGCTGATCTGGCCCGTGATGCGGGCCTGTTGCCGACTGTGCACGATCTGGCCGAACGCCTGCTCAGCGATGCGCCGGAATTGGCTGATCGCATCGTCAACCGCTGGATTGGCGGGGCAGTGCGCTACGCATCGGCCTGATTGCGTGCTTCCACTGTCATGGAGGCCGTGACAGACTCCATGGCCAACCAGAAGTGAAGCAGAAGATGAGCAAGAAGATACCGTTGCTGATTGATACTGATCCGGGCGTGGACGATGCGCTGGCACTGCTGATGGCCTTTGCCGATGAGCGCCACGACGTGGTTGCGCTGACAGTGGCAGCGGGCAATGTCGGCCTCGAATACACCGTGCGCAACGCGCTGAAGCTGTGCGAAGTGGCTGGCCGTGAAGACGTTCCGGTGTTCGCGGGTACCCCCGATCCGCTGGTATATCCGGCCGAAGACGCCGCGCACGTGCATGGCCGCGACGGTTTTGGTGACGTCGATCTGCCGTTGGCTGCACGCAAGGTGGAAGCCGAACACGCAGCCTTGGCGATCCTGCGCCTTTCGCACCAATATGCAGGCGAATTGCTGCTGGTCGCACTGGGTCCGCTGACCAATATCGCGCTCGCGCTGAAGCTCGACCCAAGCTTGCCGCAGCGCGTGAAGCGCTTCGTGGTGATGGGCGGCGCGATCACCGGCCATGGCAACATCACCCCGGCCGCCGAGTTCAATATCGCCTTCGATCCGGAATCGGCGCATATCGTCTTCACCTCGTTCCCGTTCATCGAAGTCGCGGACTGGGAGGCCACCATCGCCCACGGCCTGCTGCACCGTGATGTCGAACAGTGGCTCGCTGCAGATACCGACAAGGCGCGTTTCTACGAACTGATCTCACGCCAGACCCGGCTGTGGTCGGAAGACAGCCGCGGTGAGCGCTGGTATGCCGCCGATGCGCTGGCGATGGCCTGGGCGCTGCAGCCGGAGGGCGGCAAGGTGGTTGAGCAACGGCCGCTGTCGATCGAACTGACCGGCACCCGTACCCGGGGTGCCACCATCGTCGACTGGAACCGCCAGACCGGTGTGGCGGACAATACGGCGCTGCTGATCGGCTACGACCAGGCCCGCTTCGAGGCCCAGGTGCGTGGGGCGCTGCTGGGCCAGTAATGGCCCCGGGGAATGGTTCAGTAAGCACGACTTGCCTGTTGCGGCAAGCCGTGCTTATAATGGCCGTCTTGACCACCAGCCCACACGGTGCGAGCCCATGAAGGCCGATATCCATCCTGATTACCACAACGTCGTTTTCCACGACGTGACCTCTGATTTCAAGTTCCTGACCCGTTCGACCATGTCCTCCAAGGAAACGGTCAAGTGGGAAGACGGCGAAGAGTATCCGCTCGTCAAGGTTGAAATTTCCTCGGCTTCGCACCCGTTCTACACGGGCAAGCACAAGGTTATCGATACCAGCGGCCGCATCGACAAGTTCCAGAAGCGCTACGCGCGCTAATCGAACTGTTGTTGCTGCACAGACAACGGCCGCGCCTTGCGCGGCCGTTGTTTTGTCTTGCGTGTCGTACGGCTGAACCCTTGCGGAATCGGGCGGTTGTGCCAGTGCGACGCTGTGTCGCGCGGAAACTCCGGCTATAAGACTTTTGTCTTCGCAAACTGCAAATGCTGCTGTGCGATAATCGTCGGAACCGCAGTGGAAAACTGCGGAATTCCTTCACGCGCCTGCCCGCACCCCTTTCGTCAGGACAGGCGCCTTCCACTTGAGGAGCGCACACTGTGTCCGATCTTGATCAGGTCACGCTCAACGCCGGCGACAAGTCGGTCGTTCTGCCTGTCGTCAAACCCGTCCTGGGCAATAACTGTGTCGATATCTCGAAGCTGACCAAGGAAACCGGTCTCTTCACCTACGACTCGGGCTACACCGCCACCGCCAGCTGCAAGTCGGCCATCACCTACATCGATGGCGACAATGGCGTGCTGTTGTACCGCGGCTATCCGATCGAGCAGCTGGCTGCCAAGTCCAGCTTCGTCGAAGTGGCTTACCTGCTGATCAATGGCGATCGTCCGAGCGCCGACCAGCTGAAGGCTTTCGAAGCCGAACTGACCGCTGAAGCCGGCGTTGATGAATCCATCAACACCTTGATCGGCAGCTTCGCCAAGGACGCACATCCGATGGCGATCCTGACTGCCTCGATCGCGCAGTTGTCGGCCAAGTACCACGCCTCGCTGGACCTGGAAGACGCCGAGCAGCGCCGCCAGGCAGCCGTGCGTCTGATCGCCAAGGTACCGACCCTGTCGGCGCTGATCTACCGCCATGGCGCTGGCCTGCCGGCCAACAAGCCGGACACCTCGCTGGACTACGTCAGCCGCTTCCTGAAGCAGACCTTCGAGTCGGCCGATGGCAAGTACGATCTGAACAAGGACGTGGTCAAGGCACTGGACCTGCTGTTCATCCTGCATGCCGACCACGAGCAGAACGCCTCGACCTCGACCGTGCGTCTGGTCGGCTCCACCGGTGCCAACCCGTATGCATCGGTCGCCGCTGGCGTCACCGCGCTGTGGGGCCCGGCACATGGCGGCGCCAACGAAGCCGTGTTGAAGATGCTGGAAGAGATCGGTTCGGCCGACAACGTCGAGTCTGCCGTGGTCAAGGCCAAGGACAAGACCTCGGGCTTCCGCCTGATGGGCTTCGGTCACCGCGTCTACAAGAACTTCGATCCGCGCGCCAAGGTCATCGGTGAGATGACCAAGCAGGTGCTGGGTCAGCTCGGCGTGCAGGATCCGCTGCTCGACGTTGCCGTCAAGCTGGAGCAGGCTGCGCTGCAGGACGAGTACTTCGTTGCCCGCAAGCTGTATCCGAACGTCGACTTCTACAGCGGCATCATCTACAAGGCGCTGAACATCCCGACCGAGATGTTCACGGTCATGTTCGCCCTGGGCCGTACCGCTGGCTGGGTGTCGCATTGGCTGGAGCAGCAGGTTGATCCGGAAATGAAGATCGGCCGTCCGCGCCAGGTCTACACCGGCCACGACGTGCGCGACTACAAGTAATGGCAACGGCGCAGCAATGCGCCGCTTCCATCACGACAAAAACCCCGCTCCGGCGGGGTTTTTGTTTGTGCGCCACTCCTGCAAAAACAGGGGTGTCCTGTAGTGGGGGGGGGGGGGGGGGGGCCATGGGGAGGGTGGGGGCGGGGGGGCTTCTTCGGCCTTCCGCCCATTGCCAGCGGCGCGGCTTACGCCGCTCCAACAAGCCCAGATGGACGCCCGGTCGTGCCGAGCCATGCTCGGCGCTACGCTCCCTCCCTTTGCCGCAGGCAAGGGGAGGGTTGGGGAGGGGTAGCTTCTTCGGCCTTTCGCGCATTGCCAGCGTCGCGGCTTGCGCCGCTCCCACAAGCGCGGATGGATGCTCGGCAGAGGCTTCGCCGGAAATGCCTCTGCCGAGCATGGCTCGGCACTACCTCTGCTCTTGTGCCAGCAGTTGCTTCAGCTGCGCCAACGTCGCGCGCGGCAGGGGCTTGCCATCGTCCGCCGAAACAGGCGGCTGCCGCAGTGCATCCTCGGGCAGCACGACCAGTTCGAAGGCGATGCCATCGGCGGCGAACTCGCAGCCTGGATAGTGCTGTTTGGACGAATGTCCCGCCAAACGCAGCGACCAGGTGCGCGCCTCGGCAGGAATGTGCTGTTCGTGAAGAAAGCGCTGCACGGCATCGGGATCATCGCAATGCAGGTGCAGGATGACCGGGCTGTCGCCGGCGGCCAGCCCGCTCAGCACCGCGCCGGTCAGGCGTGGCTGGAAGGCCTGCAGGAACTGCATGGCCTGCACTGCTGATTCGCGGCGCTCGTGCAGCGCGCCGGGTTGGCTGGCGGAGGCGAACAGCAACTGATGCTCGCGCAGCGCCTGCTCGATCTCGCCCAGGCGGGGCCACAAGGCTTCGCTGGCGACGCCGAGCTTTGCGGCGGCTTTGCGGCGGGCGTGTTCGATGTCATGGATGCCGCTTTCGGCGATCAAGCGGGCGGCCTCCTGCGCGATCAATTGCCGTTCGCGGGCATTGCGGGGGAGGGCGTGCGGTGGCGTTGACGGCATCGGGCTCTGACCTTGGGCTTGCTGGCCCGATTGTAGGCAGGCGACGGGGCTTGCGCCCCGCCGCCTGCTGGGTTGATCAGAAGATGTCGAACGCGGCGTCGTTGGTCGCGTGGTCCTGCTGTCCGAAGTCGAAGTCCTGCACGCGATCCAGGTCTTCGGTCTTGACCCATTCCGTGGCGCCGTTGATGGTCGCCTGCACCATGCCGGACGGTGGATCGTTCCTGGCGATGGGGGCGTCCTTCAGCGCAACGCGCATGTAGTCGATCCAGATCGGCAGGGCTGCCTTGCCGCCGTATTCGCGGTAGCCCAGCGAGCGGAAGTCGTCGCGGCCGACCCACACGGTGGTTGCCAGCGGGCCGCCGAAGCCGGAGAACCAGGCGTCGCGGTGGTCATTGGTGGAGCCGGTCTTGCCGCCCACGTCTTCGCGGCCCAGGACCTTGGCTGCGGTGCCGGTGCCGCGCTGGACCACGTCACGCATCATCGACACCAGCTGGTAGGCGGTGCGTTCGTCGATGGCGCGCGGCGCAGTGCGGGCGTCCGGGTTCACCGGCTTTGCCGGCTCGATGGCCTCAGGCTTGGCTTCTGCCGGCTTGGCGGCAACCGGAGCGGGTGCCACCTCGGCGCCGAAATTGAAGCCGTCCACCACCTGGCTCACCGGTGCGGCGCCTGCAGTCGAGGTGCCGCCGCAGCCGCGGCAGGCCATGGCCGGGTTTTCCTTGAAGATCACGTTGCCATCGCGGTCCTTGATCTCGTCCACGACCCAGGTGTCCACGCGTGAGCCGCCGTTGGCGAACACCGCGTAACCGCGGGCGACCGACAACGGGGTCAGCGAGGCGGTACCCAGCGACATCGACAGGTTCGGCGGCAGCTCGGCTTCCTGGAAGCCGAATTCGCTGATGTACTTGCGCGCATAGTCCACGCCCATGCTGTCGAGCAGGCGCACGGATACCAGGTTGCGTGATTGCACCAGTGCTTCGCGCAGACGCATCGGGCCGCGGAAGCCACCGCCATCGTTCTGCGGCTGCCAGGTCTTGCCGCGACGGTCGCGGAATACCACCGGTGCATCCAGCACGATCGAGGCCGGGTTGAAGCCCTTGTCGAAGGCGGCCGCATAGATGAACGGCTTGAAGCTGGAGCCGGGCTGGCGGCGTGCCTGGGTGGCGCGGTTGAACTTGTTGCCGGCAAAGCTGAAGCCGCCGACGAGGGCACGCAACGCGCCGCTTTCAGCGTCCACCGAGACCAGTGCGCTTTGACCGCGCGGGATCTGGTCGATCAGCCATTCGCCTTCCTTGCTGCCAGCGCGCACGCGGATCATGTCGCCGCGGGTGGCCAGCTTGGCGGGGCTGCGGTTGGTCCAGCGGCTGGACGCCACCGGCAGCACCAGTTCGCTGCGGTCGGCCAGCACCACGGTGATGCTGCCGTCGGCATGGGTGGCCGAAACCACGGCAGCCTGCAGGCCCGATTGGGTCGGGATGCCGGCGATGTGCCGGGCCAGCGCGGTGCTGTCGGCATCGGCAGCGACATCGAAGTGCTGTTCGACGCCGTGCCAGCCGTGGCGGTGGTCGTAGGTGTGCAGGCCATCGCGCACCGCCGTGTTGGCGGCGTCCTGCAGCTGGCCATTGATGGTGGTGGTGACGTGGTAGCCCTTGTTGAGCACGTCGCTGCCGTATTTGGCGATCATTTCCTGGCGCACCAGCTCGGCCACGTAGGGTGCATAGACCTGAACCGGCGGCTCGTGCGGGCTGGCATGCATGGCCACGGCCTTGGCGGCATCGGCCTCGGCCTGGCTGACGTAGCCCAGGTCGGCCATGCGCTGCAGCACATAGTTGTCACGGCGCTGGCGTGCGCGCTCGGGGTTGCTCAGCGGGTTGCCGCTGGAGGGGAACTTGGGGATGCCGGCCAGCGAGGCCATTTCGTCCAGGTCTAGGTCACCCAGCTTCTTGCCGTAGTAGTACTCGGCCGCGGCGCCGATGCCATAGGCGCGGTTACCGAAGAAGCTCTTGTTGAGGTACAGCTCGAAGATCTCGTCCTTGCTCAGTTCGCTCTCGATTTTGCGGGCGAGCAGGATTTCGGCGAACTTGCGGGTGTAGCTGACCTCGCTGCTGAGGAAGAATTGCCGCGCAACCTGCTGGGTGATGGTCGATCCACCGGGTACACCGTCCTTGGAACCGGTGCGCGCGATCAGCCAGACGGCGCGGGCAATGCCCTTGTAGTCGATGCCGTCGTGTTGGTAGAAACGGGCGTCCTCGGTGGCCAGGAAGGCCTGCTTCAGGCGCTCCGGGACGTCCTTCATCTGTACCGGGTAACGGCGGGTCTCGCCGAATACCGCCATCAATTTCCCTTCGTTATCATAGACATACATCGGCTCCTGCAGCTCGACATTGCGCAGCGCCTGCACGTCCGGGAGCTTGGACGAGACAACGTAATAGAGTGAACCGATGGCGATTGCGCCGACCAGGGAGAAGGCGACAAAGAGGGCCAGCAGCCAACGCAGCCAGCGACGAAAACGTGGCATCCAGAAGTCCCGATTGCGGTTTTTGTAGCCGCAGAGTATAGATTACGCAGGGGAGCGGCTGGGGCCGCATCCTGGGGAGAGCAAATGGGATACAGCTGGGCGACGTGATGCAGATCGCGTCTCGCATTCCGGATGGTTGCCATTTGCTGAAAAAACGTTATTAATGCGCCGACGCAAGACTTGCGTCCAAGTGCCCGTCGGCAGGGGAGAATCCGTGGGGCTTATCCCAAAGAGTCAGACGCCCATCATTGGCGTCGACATCAGTTCGACTGCGGTAAAGCTGCTTCAGCTTTCCCGCAGCGGTAACCGTTTCCGCGTGGAACATTACGCTGTGGAACCTCTTCCGCCGAATGCGGTGGTGGAGAAAAACATTGTCGAAGTCGAAGCAGTCGGCGAAGCAATTCGGCGGGCTGTTGCGCGTTCGGGAAGCAAGGCCAAAGGGGCGGCCGCTGCTGTTGCGGGCTCTGCGGTGATCACAAAGGTGATCCCGATGCCGGCGGACCTGGACGAAAGCGATCTGGAAGCACAGGTCGAGCTGGAGGCGGTGAACTACATCCCGTACCCCATCGACGAAGTGAACCTCGATTTCGAAGTGCTGGGTCCAGTGCCGAACAATCCAGAAATGGTGCAGGTACTGTTGGCCGCGTCGCGCTCGGAGAACGTGGAGCTGCGTCAGTCCGCGCTGGAGCTGGGCGGGCTGACCGCCAAGGTGATGGATGTGGAGGCGTTCGCGATCGAGAACGCGTTCGCATTGGTCGCCAGCGAGCTGGCTGTACCCAGTGATGGCGTGGTGGCACTGGTCGATATCGGTGCAACCATGACCACGCTCAACGTATTGCGCGGTGGCCGCAGCCTGTACAGCCGCGAACAGGTGTTCGGTGGCAAGCAGCTCACCGACGAGGTGATGCGCCGCTACGGCCTGAGCTACGAGGAAGCAGGCCTGGCCAAGCGCCAGGGCGGCTTGCCGGAGAGCTACGAGGTTGAAGTGCTGGAGCCGTTCAAGGAGGCGACGGTGCAGCAGATCAGCCGCCTGTTGCAGTTCTTCTATGCGGGCAGCGAGTTCAACCGCGTTGACCACATCGTGCTGGCCGGCGGCTGTGCGGCCTTGATCGGCTTGCCGACCATGGTCGAAGAACAGCTTGGCGTGGCGACCTCGGTCGCCAACCCCCTGGCGCAGATGACGCTGGGGCCGAAGGTCCAGGCGCATGCACTGAACCAGGATGCGCCGGCACTGATGATCGCGACGGGTCTGGCCATGAGGGGGTTCGACTGATGGCACGGATCAACCTATTGCCATGGCGCGAGGAGCGCCGCAAACAGCGTCAACGTGAGTTCTACGGGATGCTGGGCTTTGCCGCGCTCAGTGGCGTTGT
The DNA here is from genome assembly GCF_056760015.1 of Stenotrophomonas sp. STEN029. NCBI lineage: Bacteria > Pseudomonadati > Pseudomonadota > Gammaproteobacteria > Lysobacterales > Lysobacteraceae > Stenotrophomonas > Stenotrophomonas sp. STEN029. The sequence continues at coordinate 10,162 of NZ_JBRREC010000021.1, forward strand.
GCTGTCAGGCTTGCTGTGGTTTTACTTCAGCCAGCAGATCAGCGGGCAGAACGAGCGCAATGCCTACCTTGAGACCGAGATCGCCAAGGTCAAGGAACAGAACAAGGAAATCGATCGCCTGGACGAGCAGAAGAAACGTCTGCTGGACCGCAAGGCGGTGATCGAGGAGCTGCAGGGCAAGCGGTCGCAGATGGTGCACCTGTTTGATTCGTTGGTGCGCACCATTCCCGATGGCGTGGTACTGACCGCGCTGAAGCAGGAAGGTGAGACCCTGACGCTGGAAGGCCGTACGCAGTCCAACGCCCGTGTCAGTGCCTATATGCGCAATCTCGAGACCTCGGGCTGGATGAGAAACCCGGAGCTGACCATCATTGAGGCGCGTGCGCAGGATCCGCAGCAGAAGGGTGGTGCGGTTGTCGACATCAAGTCCCTGCCGTACGTGTTCACGCTGAAAGTGCAGCTGCCTGCACCCAGCGATGGTCAGGCCGAAGCTGATGCCGCGCTGACCGCAGCTGATGCCGCGGCGGTTGCACCGGCTACTGGTGCTGCGCCTGGAGCTCCCGCTGCTGCAGCGCCGGCTGCACCGGCAAGCGGGGCGGAGAAGCCAAAGGGCGAGACAGCGCCAGCAGCGCCGGCGCAGAAGGAGGCCCGTTCGTGAGCAAGAAATTCAACGCCAAAGAGCTGGATTTCAACAATATCGGCGCCTGGCCGCGCAACGCGAAAGTCGTGTTCTGCGTGTTGCTGTCCTTGCTGATCCTCGGCCTGTCTTACCTGCTGATCATCAGTGGGCAGAGAGGGGAGCTGGAAAACCTGGTGAACAAGGAAGCGACCTTGCGCCAGAGTTTCGAGACCGAGCAGAAACGTGCGGTCAACCTGGAGCCTTTGAAGCAGCAGCTGGCTCAGATGGAGCAGGTGTTGCAGCAGATGCTGCGCCAGTTGCCCAGCAAGACCGAGATGCCGGATCTGATCATCGACGTTTCGCAGACCGCGTTGTCCAGCGGCTTGAACAACGAGTTGTTCAAGCCCGGTGACGAGACCTTGAAAGAGTTCTATGCCGAAAAGCCGATCGCGCTGCGCCTTGTTGGCAGCTATCACCAGTTTGGTGCGTTCGTCAGCGGCGTGGCCTCATTGCCGCGCGTCGTCATCCTGACCATGCATGACATCAATCTGCAGCCCAAGGGCGGACAGGGCGTGATCACGCCCGGTGGCGCGCTGGAGCTGTCCGGTACGGTCAAGACCTATCGGTACCTGGATGACACCGAGTTGGCTGACCAGCAAAAGGCGGCCGCCGACGCGGCTGCCGAAGCCAAGAAAAAGGGAGGGAAGTGATCATGCGTGGTATTTCCTCCCTGGCGTTGGGTATGGCTTGCGTGGTGCTGCTGGGCGGTTGCGCCCGCGGCATCACCAGCACGCCTGGCGAAGCGCCCAATCTTGAAAAGTGGATGGCCGACGTGCGTGCACGTCCGGCCGAGCCCTTGCAGCCTCTGCCGGTGATGCAGCAGTTCGAAACCTTTGAATATTCGGCGCAAGGCCTGCGCGATCCGTTCAGTGATGCCTGGGTATCCGATGACGGCAACAGCCAGTTGCGGCCAGATCCGAACCGCCGCAAGGAACCGCTCGAAGGGTTCCCGCTGGACAGCCTGGACATGGTTGGCACGATCGGTAGCGGCGCGGGTGCCGTGGCACTGGTGATGGGGCCGGACAAGGTCACCTACCGTGTACGTCCTGGGGTGTACATGGGTCAGAGCGATGGCCGTGTGACTGGCGTACGCGAAGACGGGATCGAGTTGATTGAACTAGTGCCGGACGGTGCAGGTGGCTGGCTGGAACGCCCAGCTTCGCTTGCACTGGACGATCGTTGATTGATTAGGGGATAGCACGATGACTTTTACCAAAGCCCTGAGCCTGCGTCCCATCCGGCGCCATGCACTGGTCCGCGTCTGCGCCCTGGGAGTGGCGCTGGCAGCGGTGTGCGGCTCTTCCTACGCAGCACAGCCTGTTGCGGGTGTAGGCGGCGCAGCCGCAGCCACCCAGCAGGCGGTGAAGGCGGTTTCCGTAACCAAGATCGACTTCAAGCGCGGCGATGATGGTGCCGGGCGGTTGATCATGCAGTTCGACGGCCAGGGCGCAAGCCCGGACCTGCGCAACCAGGGCAACAACGTCGTGATCGACGTTGGCAACGCCGTGTTGCCGGCCGAGCTGCAACGCCCGCTCAATGTTGTTGATTTCGCCACGCCGGTGCAGCGTATCGATGCCAAGCCGTCCGGGCAGGGCTCGCAGCTGGTGCTCAGCACCAATGGCGCATTCGATTCGCTGGCCTATCAGTCCGGCAATGAGTACGTGGTCGAGATCACTCCGCGCCAGGCCGAGGTGGCTACCGGTGCGGTGACGTCCAGGACGGTTGCGCAAGCGGCCGCTACCGTCGCGGCACGTGGCTACAGTGGCCGTCCGGTGACCTTCAACTTCCAGGACGTGCCGGTGCGCACCGTGCTGCAGTTGATCGCCGAGGAGTCCAATCTCAACGTGGTCGCCTCCGACACGGTGCAGGGCAATGTGACCCTGCGCCTGGTCAACGTGCCGTGGGACCAGGCACTGGACATCGTGCTGCGCGCCAAGGGCCTGGACAAGCGTCGTGATGGTGGCGTGATCTGGGTTGCACCGCAGCCCGAGCTGGCGAAGTTCGAGCAGGACAAGGAAGACGCGCGTATCGCCATCGATAACCGCGTTGACCTGATCACCGACTACGTGCAGATCAACTACCACAGTGCCGAGGCGATCTTCAAAGCGCTGACCGAGGCCAAGGGGATCGGCAACAACAATAACAATGGCGGCGGCGGTGGTGGTAACGGTAACAGCACCGAGCAGGAGAACGGCTTCCTGTCGCCGCGTGGCCGTCTGGTTGCCGATGAACGCACCAATACGCTGATGATCAGTGACATCCCGAAGAAGGTCGCGCAGATGCGTGAGCTGATCGGGGTGATCGATCGACCCGTGGATCAGGTGCTGATCGAAGGCCGTATCGTGATCGCAACCGATACCTTCGCCCGTGACCTGGGTGCCAAGTTCGGCATCGGTGGCACCCGTAGTTACAACAATGGCAGCAACGTCGGCACGATCGGCAGCGGCACTAGTGGTACTGGCAACGCAAGCCGTGGGCTCAATGTCAGCTTGCCCGCCGGCACCTTCACCAGCGTCAAGGCGGGTGAGGCTCCGAGCATCGCCTATACGCTGCTGGGCGCGAATTTCAACCTGGACCTGGAGCTTTCCGCGTTGCAGGAAGAAGGCCGTGGTGAAGTCATATCCAATCCGCGTATCGTCACCGCCAACCAGCGCGAAGGCGTCATCAAGCAGGGTAAGGAAATCGGCTACGTCACTATTACCGGTGGTACCGGTGGTACTGCGGCAACGCCGAACGTCCAGTTCAAGGAAGTGCTGCTGGAGCTGAAGGTCACGCCGACCATCACCCAGGACAATCGTGTCTTTCTCAACATGAATGTGAAGAAGGACGAAATCGACTCCTACCTGGAAGTGGCGGATTTTGGTGTTGTCCCGATCATCAATCGTCGCGAAATCAACACCGCGGTGTTGGTGGATGACGGCCAGACCGTTGTGGTCGGCGGCGTGTATGAGTTCAATGACCGGACCAGCATCAGCAAGGTCCCGTTCCTGGGTGACATCCCGTTCCTTGGCAACCTGTTCAAGAAGCGCGGTCGCTCCAAGGACAAGGCTGAGCTGCTGGTGTTCGTGACCCCGAAGATCCTGCGTGTAGCCAAGGCTGCCAGGTAAGCGCTTGTTACGTCTAAGGAAAAGGGCCGCTATTGCGGCCCTTTCCCGTTTGCAGGACGGCGTTTGGAACCATTTCATCGCAGATCAGTCAAACTGCGCCTATGAACCTGCCTCCCGTGCTGCCCAATCAAGACGATGCGCCGGTCCGCGACAGCGGCCTGCATCAGGAATTCACCGCGCTGCGTGACGCGCTGGCCGGCGAGATCGTCGGCCAGTCGTTGTTGGTCGACCGGCTGCTGACCGCGCTGTTGGCGGACGGCCACCTGCTGGTGGAAGGGGCGCCTGGCCTGGCCAAGACCACCGCCATCCGTGCCTTGGCCTCGCGCATCGACGCCAGCTTCGCGCGTATCCAGTTCACCCCGGACCTGCTGCCTGCCGATCTCACCGGCACCGATATCTGGCGTTCGCAGGAAGGCCGCTTCGAGTTCCAGGCTGGGCCGATTTTTCACCCGATCCTGCTTGCCGACGAAATCAACCGTGCCCCGGCCAAGGTGCAGTCGGCGTTGCTTGAAGCGATGGGTGAGCGCCAGGTGACAGTCGGACGCAACACCTATCCGCTGCCAGAGGTGTTCCTGGTGATGGCCACGCAGAACCCGATCGAGCAGGAAGGGACCTTCCCACTGCCCGAGGCGCAGTTGGACCGCTTCCTGATGCATGTGCGCATCGGTTACCCAGATGCCAGCGCCGAGACCGAGATCCTGCGGCTGGCACGTGAGCGCGCCTTGCGCGCGATGCGGCCGCAGCAGGTGACCATCGAGAAGATCTCGCTGCAGAAAATCGAGCAGGCGCGCCGCGAAGTGCTGGAACTGCATATGGCACCGCAGCTGGAGCGCTATTTGATTGCGCTGGTGCTGGCCTCGCGTGATGCCAGCGCGTATGACGCACAGCTGGCCAAGCGCATTGCCTGGGGCGCAAGCCCACGCGGTTCGATTGCGCTGGAACGCTGCGCACGTGCGCGCGCCTGGTTGGCCGGTCGCGATTACGTCACTCCTGACGACATCCGGGCGGTGGCAGCCGATGTGCTGCGCCACCGCGTGCTGCCCAGCTACGAGGCGGCAGCCGAGGGCTGGGATGGCGAGCGCCTGGTGGCAGCGCTGCTTGACTGCGTGCCCCTGCCCTGAGGCTGGGTGTGATGACGGATGCCGATGATCGGATGATCACGAGGCCGCGTTTGCACGCGGGTCAGCGATGATTGCGCCCACAGCCAGGCAAGCGCAGACGAGTGCGGCCGCCGAAAGTGGCATACGTCCGCAGTTGGCCGAACTGATCGCGCTGCGCGGTGCCGCCACCGGCGGCCGCAAGGCTCGCCGCGGGCACTACGCGGTCAGCGGACGTGCCGCGTCGATGCTGCGTGGCCGTGGCATGGAATACGCCGAGTCGCGTGAGTACGCGCCCGGCGACGACGCGCGACATATTGATTGGAAACTGACCGCACGCACCGATGCCCCCCATACCAAGACGTTCCAGACCGAGCGCGAACGGGTCACCTTGTTGATTGCCGATACGGCTGCGCCGCTGTACTTCGGCACGCGCGTGCGTTTCAAGTCGGTGCAGGCTGCGCGGGCTGGTGCGGTGGCTGCGTGGTCGGCGTTACGCGATGGCGACAGGATCGCAGCGTTGCGGGGTTCCGCGCAGCAAGCGCTGGTGCCACCGGCAGGCGGAACGCGTGGTGTATTGCGAGCGCTGGATGCACTGGTGCGCTGGTACGGTGAACGGCCCGCTGATGATGGCGGATTGCAGTTGGCGCTGGAGCAGGCTGCGCGCGTATTGCACCCAGGCGCGCGCGCGGTGGTACTGGCTGATCCAGCCAGCGCGCAAGCCGTACCGGCCGTTACCTGGTCGGCGCTGTCTATGCATGTTGAAGTGGAGTTGGTGTTGTTGCTTGATCCCCTGGAAATTTCGCCGCCGCACTGCGTATTGCCGCTTGCAACACAGTCCGGTCGAATGCGGCTGGACCTGGCTTCAGCCGCCGTGCGCGACGCTTGGCACGATGCCCTGGTCGCCCCGGTCGAAGAGCTGTGCCGACAACTGCCGGGTCGCCGTATCCGCGTCAGTACCCTGGTGAGTGACGATGCCAGCGATGCCTGGCTGGGCGCGGCGCCAAACCGGAGCGTGGGCTGATGGCTGCGCAATTGCCGCTGCGTGATGTGCACTTGCCGACTGCGCCGGGTTGGTGGCCGTTGGCTCCTGGTTGGTGGCTGCTGATCGGTGCGGTGGTGCTGGTTGCCGTCGCAGTGCTTGCTGTTTATTTCATTCGTCGGCGCCGGTTGCGGCGCTGGATGGCCCTGTTTGACCGTCAGCTACAGGCGGCGCCGCAGGGGCCTGCCAAGCTTGCCGCGGCCTCGGAGTTGCTGCGTCGCGCAGCGCGGCGGCTCGATTCGCAGGCGGTGCAGTTGCAAGGCGATGCATGGCTGCGTTTCCTTGATGGAGCCAAGGGCAATGACTTCAGCGGCGGCGGCGGACGTCTGCTGCTGGACGGGGGCTTTCGTCCACAGCTTGAGGCTGCGGAGGTTGAACGTGCCTGCCAGTTGGCTCGGAGCCGCTTCCTGCAGTTGATGGCCGGGCGGCGCTGATGCAGGACATGATCTCCCAATGGACGGGCCTGTTGCCGGATTTTGCGTGGCCGTGGGCATGGCTCGCGCTGCCATTGCCGCTGTTGATGCGGCTTTGGCCGCTGCGTGAACAACGTGGTGCTGCCTTGCGCGTGCCCTACGAACCATCGCGGTTGCAGGGCCAGTCGTCCTCGCGTGGCGGTGCAGTACTGCAGACGTTGCTGCTGTGGCTGGCCTGGTTGTGCCTGTGTGCTGCAGTGGCGCGCCCGCAGCAGCTGGGTGAGCCGATTGAGCCGCCGCGGCAGGGGCGGCAGATGATGCTGGCGGTGGACTTGTCCGGCAGCATGAGCGAGCCGGACATGCAGCTTGGCGGCCAGGTGGTGGACCGCCTGACGGCTGCCAAGGCCGTGCTGGCGGATTTTCTCGACCGCCGTGAAGGCGATCGCATCGGCCTGCTGGTGTTCGGCCAGCGTGCCTACGCATTGACACCGTTGACCACCGACCGCGCCACCGTGCGTGATCAACTTCGCGACAGCGTGGTTGGCCTGGCTGGGCGAGAGACCGCATTGGGCGATGCGATCGCGCTGTCGGTCAAGCGCCTGCGCGAGCAGCCGCAGGGGCAGCGCGTGCTGATCGTGTTGACCGACGGCGTCAATACCGCCGGCGTGCTGGAGCCGCTGAAGGCGGCCGAGCTGGCCAAGGCCGAAGGCGTGCGCGTCTACACCATCGCCTTTGGCGGGACCGGCGGCATGTCGTTGTTCGGCGTGCAGTTGCCCGGTGCCGATGACCAGGTGGACGAAGCCACCTTGACCAAGGTGGCTGATGAAACCGGCGGTCGCTTCTTCCGCGCCCGCGACACCGATGAACTGGTCAACATCTATGCCGAACTGGACCGACTGGAGCCGGTGAAGGATGCCGGACCTGCAGTGCGACCACGCATCGAACGCTATCCCTGGCCGTTGGGGTTTTCCTTGTTGCTGGGGGTGGTGGCATTTGCCTGGCGGGGGCTGTGGTCATGATCAATTGGCAGGATCTGCACTTTCTGCGCCCGGAGTGGCTGTGGGCTTTGTTGCTGGTGCCGGCAGCCTTGCTGGGCAGCTGGTGGCGGCGTCAGCGCAGTGCGCGTTGGCACGAGGCGGTGGACCCGCACCTGCTGGCCCACCTGCTGGCTGATGGCGGCAAGCGCGGATGGTGGGGTAGCGCGGCGTTGGCACTTGGCTTGACGTTGGCGGTGCTCGCGCTTGCCGGCCCGAGTTGGCGCCAGCTGGAGCAACCACTCTGGGAATCGAAGACGCCGCTGGTGATCGTGCTTGACCTGTCCAGCAGCATCCGCGCCACCGACCTGCCGCCGTCGCGCTTGCTGCAGGCGCGGGCGAAGCTGGCCAGTCTGCTGCGTGAGCGCAAGGGCGGCGAAGTGGCCTTGGTCGCTTTCGCCTATGAGCCATTCACCGTGGCACCGCTGACCGATGACGCGGCCAATGTCGCCCTGTTCCTGGACGCCTTGGCGCCGGAAGTGATGCCGGCCGATGGCCAGCGTCCGGACAAGGCATTGCGCTGGGCTGGCGATCTGTTGAAGCGGTCCGGCGCGCGCAACGGCGAGATCCTGCTGCTGAGCGATCACGCTGATGCAGCGGCGGTGGCGGAGGCCGGCAAACTGCGCGTCGCCGGTTACCGGGTCTCGGCGATCGGTCTTGGCAGCCTGCAGGGCGCGTCTTATCGGGATCCGCGTGGGGCGATAGAACAGGCGCATCTGGATGAAGCGTCATTGCGCGCGTTGACGGCAGCTGGCGGTGGCGGCTACCAGCGCATTGCAAGCACCTCGGCGGACCTGCAGGCCTTGGGCGTGCTGGAGCCAACGGACGGTGCGCAGGATCGTGAGCAGCTGGCCAGTGCTGGCAAGCAGTGGCAGGACGAGGGCTATTGGTTGTTGCCGCCGCTGCTGTTGCTGGCGGTGTTCGCGTTCCGTCGTCCACGCCGGGTGCTGCCGGTACTTGCGCTATGCCTGATGCTGCCGGTGCTGCAGCCTGCACATGCGGCCGAGCAGGGCGGCTGGTGGCAGCGCGCCGACCAGCGCCAGCACCAGCGTCTGGGTGAAGGTGTGGAAGCGTACCGGCTTGGTGATTTCGCCACCGCACAGAAAAAATTCGAAGGTATCGACAACGAGCAGGGCTGGTACAACCTTGGCAACGCGCTTGCCCGCCAAGGCAAGTACGACGAAGCCATCGCTGCTTATGATCGCGCACTGAAGGCGGATCCCGGGATGCAGGACGCGGTGGCCAACCGTGCCGCGGTGGATGCCGCGCGCAAGCGCAAATCGCAGCAGGGCCAGCAAGGCAATCAGCAGAATCCGTCCAAGCCGCAGCAGGGCAAGGACCAGCCCGGGCAGCAGAGTCCGCCACAGAACGGGCAGCAGGATCCTTCGCAGCAGAATCAACAAGGCCAACAGCAAGGGCAGCAGGGTCAGCCGCAGCAGGGTCAGCAATCGAACCCGCCGCAACAGGGCCAGCAGTCCCCTGAGCGCAATCCGCAGGCGGATGGCAAATCGTCATCCGGCAAGGATCAGTCGCCGCCACAGGGCGAAGATGCAGGCAGGCAGGAGCAGGCCGATCAAGCGCAGAGTCAGCGCATGGCCGAGGCCATGCGTCAACAACAGGCGCGCGAAGGTGAGCAGCAGAACGCGGCCGCACTGGCGGCAATGACACCTGCGCAGCGTGAGCAGCAACAGGCCGTGGAGGCGTGGATGCAGCGCGTGCCGGATGAGCCGGGCGATTTGTTGAAAGCGAAATTCCAGCTCGAATACGAGCGGCGGATGCGGGAAAAGCGATGAGAAAGAATCACACCGGCAGTGGCATGCAGCTGTGGCTGTTGCTCGGCCTGCTGGCTGTCACCGGACTGTTGCAGGCGCAGACACGTGCCTGGTTGGACCGCGACAGCATCAAGCAGAATGAGTCGGTCACGCTGACCATCGAAACCGACCAGTCCGGCAGCCCGGACTATGCGCCACTGGAAGCCGACTTCGTGCTGGGTGCACAGAACAGCAGCCGCCAGCTGCAGATGGGCGGTGGCGCTTCGCGCAACTACGCCCAGTACGCGGTGGCGCTGACACCGCGCCGCACCGGCATGCTCGACATCCCGGCGCTGCGCGTGGGGGGCGGCAGCACCACGCCCTTGCTGGTGAAGGTTGAGGAGGCGCCGGTCGCCAGCCGTGACGGCAATGCCCTGGCTTTCATCGAGACTGAGGTCGATGACAAGCAGCCCTACGTGCAGCAGAGCGTGGGTGTGGTGGTGCGGCTGTACTTCGCCACCCAGCTGGCGTCTGGTGAACTGGTACTGGATACCCCGGCTGCGGCGTCGTTGCAGCGCGTTGGCGATGACCGCACTTCCGTGCGCGAAGTCGGCGGACGCCGTTACAACGTGGTCGAGCGCCGTTTCCTGTTGATTCCCGAACGCAGCGGCCCCTTGCAGGTGGCCGGCGCCCGTTTCAGCGGGCAGGGCGCAGGTGGCTTCTTTGACGATTTCTTCGGCCGCGACAATGGCCAGCTCAGCGCCCGTGGTCCCGACCAGACCTTGCAGGTGCGCGCGACGCCCGCCGGTGCACCGCAACCGTGGCTGCCGCTGAAGAACCTGCAACTGCGCTATACCGCCGCGCCCAACAGCGGGCGTACCGGTGAGGCGATTGCGATCGAAGTGGAGGCAATCGCCAGCGGTGCCACCAAGGCACAGTTCCCGGAGTTGCCGGTGCCGTCGCTGGGCGACAACGCGCAGGTGTTCGCCGAGCCACCGCAGTTCGATGAAACCTTCGAGGGTTCCAGCCCACAGCTGAAGTTGACCCGGCGCTATTCGATCGTGCCGCAGCAGAGCGGCGCGCTGACCGTGCCCGGTATCCAGATGCAATGGTGGGACGTTGCGGCAGGGCAGGCACGCACTACCTCGTTGCCGGCGTTGTCGTTGCAGGTTGCGCAAGGGAGCAACAGCGGCATGGTCGCGCCGCCACTGATGCAGCCGGCAACGGTCGGGTCTGCCGCGGTGACTGCAGGCAACGCGCTGGAGGCGTCGCCGGACGGCGGGAGCACGTGGCTGTGGCCCGCGCTGGCGGCTGGTTTCGCCTTGTTGTGGCTGGCCACGCTGATCTGGGGGCTGTCGCGCCGGCATGCTCCAGCGGTGGGCCGCGGCGGGCCTGCTGCGCAAACTGCCAGCGCTGGTCCGCGCTACAGCACGGCAGACCTGCGCCGCGCCCTGGATGCGGGCAGCCTGGACGAGGTGGCACACATACTTGCCGCGATGGGCGGAGTGGATGGTCTCGACGCGGTGCTGCAGAAACTGGATGACCCGGCACAACGCGATGCGCTGCAACGCATGCAGCGCGCCCGCTGGGGCGGCGAGGGCGACGTGAGCGCCGCGCGAGCGCAGTTGCGCGAGGTATTCAAGGCCGGGCCGCGCTGGCGGCAAACCACAGTGGTGGAAAAACCGTTGTTGGACCCTCTCTATCCAGGACAAAGCTGAAAAGGGCGGTTGTACATCGTCTGTTAAGCTGAACAATTCTCTGGAGGGAAACCCACTTATGGCCAATGCAGCCAAGACCAACGCCAAAATGCCGTTCCACTGGAAAATAGGGATCGGCTTCGGCTTCGGTCTGCTGCTGGGCCTGATCGTGCACCTCGTCAGCCCTGACGCGGACTGGGTGCACACGGTGACCACCTATCTGACCACGCCGGTTTCCGGGCTGTTCCTGAGCCTGATCTTCATGCTGATCGTCCCGCTGATCTTCTCGGCGCTGGTGATGGGCGTGTCGGAGATGGGCGATATCCGCTCGCTGGGCCGTATTGGCTGGAAGTCACTGGCATACACGATCGTGCTGTCTGGCGTGGCCGTCCTGATCGGCCTCGTGCTGGTCAATCTGTTCCAGCCCGGCGCCGGTGTTGACCCGGCAGTAGCCGCCAAGCTGCTGGCCGAGAACGCCGAGCGCAGCAAGGCGATCGTGGCTGGCGCCGGCACCGCGCCCAAGGGCCTGGACATGCTGCTGTCGATCGTTCCCGACAACGTGCTCGACGCTGCATCGGACAACGGCAAGATCCTGTCGCTGATGTTCTTCGCGCTGATGCTGGGCATCGGCATGGTGCTGTCGCCTGCGGAAAAGGTGGCTACGCTGCGCAAGGGCATCGAGGGCCTGTTCGAGATCTCGATGACCCTGATCAACCTGGTCATCCGCCTGGCCCCGTATGCCGTGGCCTGTTTCATGTTCAACCTGGCGGCCATCTTCGGCTTCGATCTGTTGATCAAGCTGGGCGCCTATGTGGGCGTGGTGGTGCTGGCGCTGGCCACCCACATGTTCGTCAGCTACGGCATCGCGGTGAAGCTGGCCGGGCGTTCGCCGATCCAGTTCTTCCGGCAGACCCAGGAAGCCACGGTGATGGCGTTCTCCACTGCGTCGTCCAATGCGACCCTGCCGACCGCGCTGCGCGTGGCCGACCAGATGGGCTTCCCGCACAAGGTCTCGCGCTTCGTGCTGACCGTCGGCGCTACCGCCAACCAGAACGGCACCGCGTTGTTCGAGGGCGTGACGGTGATCTTCCTGGCGCAGTTCTTCGGCGTGGACCTGAGCATCGGCCAGCAGTTCATGGTCATGGTGGTCTGCATCCTAGGTGGCATCGGCACGGCCGGTGTGCCGTCCGGTTCGTTGCCGGTGGTGGCGCTGATCTGTGCCATGGTCGGCGTCAACCCTGCCGGTATCGGCCTGATCCTGGGCGTGAACCACTTCCTGGACATGTGCCGTACCGCGCTGAACGTGACCGGCGACCTGGCCCTGACCACCCTGGTGGCGCGCGGCGAGAGTGATGACAGCATTGGCAGGCATCATCCGCAGGAGTGATTGTCTCCCGGTAGTTGTAGTGACAAACGGCCACCCTGTTCAGGGTGGCCGTTTTGCTTGGGCATGTTCCTGTCAGGCGAAACCAATCCAAACTACCGTCAGCTTTTACGGACTGATCCCGACAGTCGCTTGTGGGACAATAGGCCGCCCGCAGTTCCGCGGGAGCCTCCTGATTCTGACGACCCATGACGCAGCCCACCCGCCGCCAGTTGGCGAACGCCATCCGTTTCCTTGCCGCTGATGCGGTAGAAGCCGCCAAGTCCGGTCATCCCGGCATGCCGATGGGCATGGCCGATATCGCCGAAGTGCTCTGGAACGACTATCTCCGTCACAACCCGAACAACCCGAAGTGGTTCAACCGAGACCGTTTCGTGCTGTCCAACGGCCACGGCTCGATGCTGCACTACGCGCTGCTGCACCTGAGCGGCTACGACCTGCCGATCGAAGAACTGAAGGCCTTCCGCCAGCTGGGCAGCAAGACCGCCGGCCACCCGGAACGTCATGAAACCCCAGGCGTGGAAACCACCACCGGCCCGCTGGGCCAGGGCCTGGCCAACGCCGTGGGCTTCGCATTGGCTGAAAAGCTGCTGTCGCAGCGTTACAACCGCCCGGAATTCGAAGTTGTCGACCACCGCACCTGGGTGTTCATGGGCGACGGCTGCCTGATGGAAGGCATCTCGCATGAAGCCGCATCGCTGGCAGGCACCTGGGGCCTGAGCAAGCTGGTCTGCTTCTGGGACGACAACAACATCTCCATCGACGGTGAAGTGGAAGGCTGGTTCACCGACGACACCCCGGCACGCTTCGAGTCCTATGGCTGGAACGTGGTGCGCGGCGTCGACGGCCACGATCCGGAAAGCATCAAGGCCGGCATCGAGCAGGCGCTGTCGCAGTTCGACAAGCCAACCCTGATCTGCTGCAAGACCACCATTGGTTTTGGCTCGCCGAACAAGGCCGGCCAGGAATCCAGCCACGGCGCACCGCTGGGCAAGGACGAGCTGGAAGCCACCCGCAAGGCGTTGAACTGGCCGTACGGGCCGTTCGAGATCCCGGAAGAAATCTACGCTGGCTGGCGCGCTGGCGGCACCGGCACCCTGCGTCAGGCCGAGTGGGAGCAGCTGTTCGACAAGTACGCCGCACAGTTCCCGGCCGACGCCGACGAACTGACCCGTCGCTCGCACGGCGAGCTGCCGGCTGACTTCATTGCCCAGGCCGATGCCTACATCGCCCAGGTGCAGGCCGAAGCGCCGAACATCGCCTCGCGCAAGGCCTCGCAGAACGCCATCCAGGCTTTCGCACCGCTACTGCCGGAAATCATCGGTGGCTCGGCTGACCTGGCCGGTTCCAACCTGACCCTGTGGAAGGGTGCGCAGACCGTGGTCGGCGAAGACCCGCATGCCAACTACGTGCACTACGGCGTGCGTGAGTTCGGCATGAGCGCGATTGCCAATGGCCTGGCCCTGCACGGCGGCTTCCTGCCGTTCGACGCCACCTTCCTGGTGTTCAGCGATTACGCCCGCAACGCGCTGCGCATGAGCGCGCTGATCCCGGCACACGTCATCCACGTGTTCACCCACGACTCGATCGGCCTGGGCGAAGACGGCCCGACCCACCAGCCGGTGGAGCACGTGTCCTCGCTGCGCTACATCCCCAACAACGATGTGTGGCGTCCGTGTGATGCGGCCGAATCGGCGGTCAGCTGGAAGGCTGCCATCGTCCGCAAGGACGGCCCGAGCTGCCTGATCTTCAGCCGCCAGAACCTGGCCCCGCAGCCGCGTACGGCCGAGCAGGTGAAGCAGATCGAACGCGGTGGTTACGTGTTGGCTGACGCCGCCGGTACCCCGGACGTGATCCTGATCGGCACCGGTTCGGAAGTGGGTCTGGCCGTGGCCGCCAAGGCCGAGCTGGACGCTGCCGGCATCAAGACCCGCGTGGTATCGATGCCGTGCACCGACGTGTTCGATCGCCAGGACGCTGCTTACCGCGAGTCCGTGCTGCCGAACGCCGTGCGCAAGCGTGTTGCCGTCGAAGCCGGCGTCACCGGTTTCTGGCGCCAGTACGTGGGCCTGGACGGTGCAGTCATCGGTCTGGACACCTTCGGCGCATCGGCCCCGGCCGACAAGCTGTACAAGCACTTCGGCATCACCACTGAAGCGGTTGTGGCAGCTGCCAAGGCGCAGATCGCGGGCTGATAGTCCTACATCACAAGATTGGACAGAGGCCGGGGAAACCCGGCCTTTGTTTTGGCTTCGCCCCAACTGTAGTGCCGAGCCATGCTCGGCAGGGGGCTTCCCCGCGAAGGGCAACCCCTCCCCAACCCTCCCCTTCGCTGCGCGAAAGGGAGGGGGCAGATCTGTAGTGCCGAGCCATGCTCGGCAAGGGGCGACCCCAGCGGAAGGCAACCCCTCCCCACCCCCCCCCTACCCTCCGCGAAAGGGAGGGAGCACATCTGTAGGGCCGAGCCATGCTCGGCAAGGGGCTTTCCCGGCATCCCAGCCGTTGTGGGAGCGGCGTCAGCCGCGAAGCTGACAACAGATAAAGCTGACGATAGCCAGGAGTTCTCAGCTTCGCGGCTTACACCGCTCCTACAAAACCCAGGCTTCCGGGCGCGCGATCAGGTTGCGATGCACACAATCAAGCTTTCCCCGCAGTCCGCGCCAGACCAACCCGCAGCAAACCGGCATTGAGCCGCTCGCCAAAATTGGCCGGTCGCTCCAGTCCCATCCGCTGCATGTACATCGCATCGTTCTCGGCTGGCGGTTGGCGCAAGGCTGCGACGACGGTACGCAGCTTGCCCATCGGCGTCGCAGTCGCTGATTTCAGCCAGCCCAAGGCGCGTACCAGATCCTGTTCAACGGCATCAAAGTCACTACCCAGCGGGTAGTCCGGCAGACTGCCATCGGCACGGAAGGGGGCGAGTTTCGCACGCAGCACCTCGGCGCGGTTCTGTTGCCACTGTGCTGGCGCGCTGAAGTTGGCGGCGAGTTTCTTCGAGGCCTTGGCCTGATCCAACAGCGCCGGCTGGAATGCCGCATCGGTGATGCTGCTCATCGCGGCCACGCAATCTTCGTCGGTGAGGTTGCGCAGGTCGGCGATGCCGTACTCGTTGACGAAGACATCGCGCAGATGGCGGGGGATCGTGGTGTGACCGTAGTTCCAGCGCACATTGGATTGTGGCTTGCCGCCATCCTCGCGCACGGCACGGAACATCAACACGCTGCGTGCATCGGGCAGGGCATGCGCCATCGCCACGAAGTTGTACTGGCCTCCGACGCCGGAGACCACGCGGCCATCTTCCAATGCATCCGATGCCGCTGCGCCAAGCGCGCTGGCGATCATGCAGGAGTTGAAGAAGCGCGCATCGCGGCGCTGCAGGCGTTCCAATGCCTCGTTGCCGCCGTAGAGCTGGTTGATCTCGCTGATGCGGCGCATGCCGATGGCAGCGCGTTCGGCATCGGGGAGATTGCGCAGCCAGTCGTAGAACTCGGCTGAGCCCAGGTAGAAGGCGCCGTGCAGGTACTCGCCTTCGCGTGCAAGCCGGCCGCGGTCACCATTGCTGGCGGTGCCGTCGGCCAGGCGCTGCATCAGGCCAAGATCGTCATGCACCTTGCGCCAGATTACGCCGGTCTGCACCAGCTTGCGGAAGCCTTCGTTGAGCATCTCGCTGCAGCCATACAGGCCGATCTCGAACGGCCCCAGCCCACCTGCTTCGTGCACCAATGGGTGCTCGGCGATCTGCGGATCGAGCGCGTGCAGGATCTGCCGATAGCGTGCGTTGTCGGTATGCCGCAGCACCAGCGCATGGCTGAGCGCGTCGGCCAACGTGCCGATGCCGATCTGCAAGGTGCCGCCATCGCGCACCAGGGTGCTGGCATACAGGCCGATGGCGTAGTCGGCATCGCTGACTGGCTGCCGCGGCAGGCCAAACAGCCGCGGGTAGGGACCGGGCGGGGTGATCACCAGATCGAAGAAGTCCGGATCAACGGCGGCGGTGCCGCCCAGCCACGGCAGTTGCGGATCAATCTCGGCAATCAACAAGGGCTTGGGCAGGCCGCGCTTGGCGATGGCATCCAGTGTGTCCTGGGTGATGTCGTTGTTGCACGACAGCGACAGCTGATTGCTGCCTTCGCGGTAGGCCACTTTCTGCACGATCGCATTCGGCGCGCGCTGCGCCACGGCATCGGCGGCATGCGTGTAGTTGAGACTGGTGTAGTAGCGCTGTGCCTGCGTCGACCGCAGCAAAGCACCAGATTGCATGTAGAACTCTTCCACCTGCACATGTGCAGGCAACGCATCGCGGGCGATGGCGTCGGAGTAGGCAAGGCGCGGGAAGTCGGCGCCGAAGTGGCGCTCGACGAACGGGCGCATGAAACGCGCTTCCAAACCATCGCCTTTGGCCTGCGGCGGGTTCAACGACAAGGCGGTATACAACTGCAGCGGCCGCGCCGGGTCATGTTCGATGCGCACGTACAAGGCATTGAGCAAACGGTGCGGTTTGCCCAGCGCCAGTGGGGCGCCGATGCGCAGTGGGCCTTGGATGTTGCTCAGCAGCCAGTCCACGGCGGCGTCGAGGTCGGTCACATGATGGGGCATGGTGTCCGGTATCTGCGGGGGTATCGGCATTACAGCATGTCCCCCCTGAATCACTTGGTGAGGGCTTGACAGGGCTTTCGTTTACTCGTGTAATCGTAAAAAATTACAGGCGTAAACGATGATCCGTATCAGCGAGGCCGAGGCCGTTGTCATGGAAGTCCTCTGGGGGCAGCACCCGCTGTCTGCAGACGAGGTCATCGCGCGACTGCCCGGCGGCAATGACTGGGCCGAGGCCACGGTCAAGACCCTGCTCAACCGCCTGCTCAACAAGGCGGCGATCAGTGCAACCAAGGAAGGGCGGCGCTTCCTGTACACGCCGCTGGTGCAGCGCGATGCCTGGTTGCTGGAGGAGAGCAGCAGCCTGATCGAGCGCCTGTTTGATGGCCGTGTTGCGCCGCTGGTCGCCCATTTCAGCCAGCACCAGCGGCTCAGCCGCGAGGACGTGGCGGAGCTGCGCAAACTGCTCGAGGGGCTCGACGATGAGCAGCACTGAGATCCTTGCGCTGCTGCTGAAGACCACCTTGGCCAGCAGTGCGGCGGTTGCGCTGGCGCTGATCCTGCGCCGGCCGCTGCGGCGCTGGCTCGGGGCAAGTGCTGCTTACCTGCTGTGGTTGCTGTTGCCGGCGACGCTGCTGGCGGTGCTGTTGCCGGCACCACGGGTTGCGGCGGTGCCGATGCGGGTCAGCGAGGTGGCGGTACAGGTCGGGCAGGCAGTAGTTGCTGGTCCTGCCGAGATTGCGCATTGGCCGCTGTGGCTGTGCTGCGCATGGTTGGGCGGAGGGCTGTTGATGGCGGTGCATCTGTATCGCCAGCAGAGGAGTTTCCAGCGCGGGCTGGGGCTGCTCAGCCAACGCGATGACGGCTTGTGGCAGGCACAGGCGGTGGCGGGCTTGCCGGCGGCGATGGGCTTGTTGCGGCCGCGGATCGTGCTGCCGGCTGGCTTCGAGCAACGCTATCTGCCGATCGAGCAGCAACTGGTGCTGCTGCATGAGCGCGTGCATCTGCAACGCGGCGACATCGCGATCAACGCACTGCTGGCGTTGTTGCAGTGCCTGTACTGGTTCAACCCGCTGTTGTTGTTCGGTTTGCGTTGCTGCCGCGAAGACCAGGAATTGTCCTGCGATGAACGTGTGATTGCCCGGGTGTCGGGCGCACGCCGCAGTTACGGCGAGGCCATGCTCAAGACCGGGCTGGCCGCGTCCCCGTTGCCGGTGGGGTGTCACTGGCAGAACCATCATCCATTGAAGGAGCGTATTGCCATGTTGAAGCGTCCCGTACCAGGCAGGAAGCAGTGGTGTGCCATGTTGGTGCTGTCGTTGGGCTTGTCGTCCGCTTTCGGCTATACCGCCTGGGCCGCGCAGCCGGGCAAGGCAGTGTCCACGTCCTCGTCGACGTCCATATCGTCTTCTTCCTCCACATCCACAACGACCGGCAAGGGCACGGTGTACGCAACCTTCGTGGAAGCGACGCTGGAAGGCACCAGGCAGCGCTTCGAGCTGCAGCAATCGGCAGGCACGCCTTTTTCCTTCAGTGCCAGCTCGGACAAAGGCGTGCAGTGGGCAGCGGAGTTCACCCTGCAGCCGGCCGCCGACGGCATGCTCACGCTCAAGGGCACGCTGAAGGCGAACGGGGACCTGATTTCGTCGCCGACCTTGCTGATCAAGCCCGATGTGGCCGCAGGCATCGAAGTATCCACCGCCGACGGGCGCTCGACCTGGGCATTGGAGCTGCGTTCGATCGCCTTGGCGGCGGGGGACCCGGCCATCGCATCGGCAGCTTCCGGCAAGGCCGAGCAGGTGACCTTGCCGAATGCCGGGCGGATGCCACCGCCCAGCTATCCGCGTGCTGCGATCGACAGTGGCACCAGTGGCAAGGTGGTGCTGCGTATCGCGGTGGATGCCGAAGGCCGGGCGACCGACGTCGTCGTCACCGAGGCGCATCCCAAGGGAGTGTTCGAGGAAGTGTCGATTGCCGCTGCAAGGCAGTGGCGTTTCACGCCGGCGATGAAGGACGGCAAGCCGGTCGCCGGCCTTATCCGGGTGCCGATCTCGTTTGATATGGACGAAGAAGAAATGCACTACACCGAAACCCAGAGCAGGGGCTGAGGTGCGCGGGCATGCGGTGATGCTGGTGGTGTTGATGCTTGCAGGTTGTGCGACGCAGCCAGCGAAAGAACAGGCGAGCAGCAGTTTCAACCTCAACCAGCACCGGCAGATGCTGACGCCCGAGTCGTCCGGTGGCGCAGGCGAGATACAGCCCTATCAGTTGGCGGCCACGGAAAGCTTCCGCATGCCGGTTGCCGTAAGTGCCGATGATCCGGTGTTGCCGTCGGAGTACGCAAAACGTTCGCTGGATGCCACCACGGTATGTGTGAATGTCATCCTCGATGCGCAGGGGCGGGTGGAACGCAGTGCGCCGCTGTTGGCGCATTCGGCCTGTGGCGCGGGAAGCGACGCGGCCAACGCAGGCCTGCTGCAGGCGGCGCTGGCAGCCACTTCCGGTTGGTTGTTCGAGCCGGCTGCGGTCTGTTACTACGCGGCTGGTGTAACGGCACCGTCGAACGGGGACTGCAGCACTGCCTCACGCATCGAGACGGTGCCGGTAACCCTGGCTTATGCCTTCACCTTTGAAGTGGTGGAGGGCAGGGCGCAGGTTCGGAGGCAGGACAGCCTGCACTGAAAGCACGCCTGCTTCGGTGCAGGCGTGTTTCTCTCAGGGAGTATCGAGCAGCCGGTTCAACAAGGCGGCCAGCTGTTCGCCGCCCAGACGAAGTTGTGCTTCGGCGACCGGTTCCCATACAGCGGTGTAACGCTCGTCGATCTTGTGACCGTCAGGGTACAGGCCCTTGCGGGTGGCGATGCGGCAGGTCTGCTCGGCCCACAGGGCGGGATCGCGTTGCAGGTCTGGCGCGTGCACACCGCTGGGGGCGGGCAATGCCTGCAGGCGCTGCAGGAACTGGTCGTCGTTCAGCTGCAGCGGATAGAACATGCCACTGTCCCAGACCGAGTGCAGGTTGGTACCGCGGCCATTGAATTGCAGCTGGTAGTTGTTGCCGCCGCGGTCGTGCCCATAGCCGGCGTGCAGGGGTTGGTGCAGGTCGCCGACCAGGTGAACGACGAACTTGAGCGCCTGCAGGCGTTCGGCGTCGCTGAGCTGGCGGTTGGCCAGGATTTCACTTTGCTGCTGCAGGGCACCCACCACGCAGTTGCCGTTGCGGCAGTGCTTGGTAGGGGAGAAGTTGCAGCCGTCTTCAGCCATGTTGACGTAGTGCCAGCCGGCCGACTTCTTGCCCAGATCGGGGTCGTTCGCGCGCAGTTGGTCTGCCCACGGCGCGATGCTGCTGAGGCTGGCGCCGGGCTCGCTTGCCAACAGTCGATCGATTTCGGCCTTGGCCTGGGGATCCAGGCGGGTTTCGGCGACCCGTGCGACCAGGCGGTGGCCTTGCGCGCCCCATGCCAGTGCCTGGCCGGGGAGGGTTGCGGAGACAGCGATGGCGATGCCCAGTGCCGGCATCAGGAGACGGTGGAGCTTGTTCATGCCGCCATTCTAACGGCTGTGCTGCCATCGGCTACGTGCGCCAGATGGCGAAACACGCCCCCGGTTGTGGCCGGGGGCGTGTTTGCTGGGGGAGGGCAATATCTACTTGCCCAGCAACTGCGGCCAGCCTCAGAACTTGAAGACGTATGCCACGCCGTACACCAGCGGATCGATCTTGGCGGTGCCCAGCTTGTTGCCGTTGACCTTCACCTTGGTGTCGATGTCGGCCCAGCGCATGTCAACGCGCAACGCGCCCTTGTCGCTGACGGCGAAGTCCAGGCCGGCGTGGGCAGCCAGGCCCCACGAGTCTTCCAGCTTGAGCTTGGTGCCAGCCAGCGCGCCCTTGCTGTCGGTGCTGAAGAACTTGGTGTAGTTCACGCCCAGGCCGACAAACGGAGTGACCTTGCTGCTGTTGGTGAAGTGGTACTGCAGCGAGACCACCGGCGGCAGCTGCTTGGTTTCGCCGACCTTGCCGACGCCGTCGATGCTGACGTCGTGCTTGAACGGCAGTGCTGCCAGCACTTCGATGCCGACGTTGTCGGCGACGAAGTATTCAAAGGTCACGGTCGGCTTGACGTCGCTGTCGACCTTGGTGGACAGCTTGCCCAGGCCCAATGCGGCGCCGTTCAGATCGCCGGCATCGGACGTCGGGTCAACCGCGTGGACGCCGACGCCCAGGGTCCAATCGCCCTTGGACTGGGCCATTGCGGGGGCGGCGGCAGCCAGGGACACGGCGGCGGCCATGGCGGAGAGCAGCAGGGCGGAGGTCTTGCGCATGTGTAATTCCGTTGCTTGGTGGAGGTGGCGCCAGTGTCCGGTCAGCGCTCGGGTACCGCTTTGATCCTGATCAAACAGGGGTTTGCGCTCAGCTGGCGCTCAGCTGCGGTGGCAGGGCCGATGGCCACGGGGCGGGCATGGGTCCTGTTAGAATGGCGTCCCCTTTCCACCCCGCCGCAACGGTTTTGCGGCTGCAGGAGCTTGTGAACATGGCAATCAAGGTCGGCATCAACGGTTTCGGTCGCATCGGGCGCAATGTGCTGCGTTCGGCAGTGTTGAACTTCGGCAACGACATCGAGATCGTGGCCATCAATGATCTGCTGGAGCCGGATTACCTGGCCTACATGCTCAAGTACGACTCCGTGCACGGCCGTTTCAAGGCCGACGTGGAAGTGTCGGGCAGCGACCTGCTGGTCAACGGCAAGAAGATCCGCCTCACCCAGGAACGCGACCCGGCCAACCTGAAGTGGGACGAAGTGGGCGTGGACGTGGTGATCGAGTCCACCGGCCTGTTCCTGACCAAGGAAACCGCGCAGAAGCACCTGGACGCGGGCGCCAAGAAGGTGATCCTGTCGGCCCCGTCCAAGGACGACACGCCGATGTTCGTGTTCGGCGTGAACCACAAGACCTACGCTGGCCAGAGCATCGTCTCCAACGCCTCGTGCACCACCAACTGCTTGGCCCCGCTGGCCAAGGTCATCAATGACAAGTGGGGCATCAAGCGTGGCCTGATGACCACCGTGCACGCTGCCACCGCTACCCAGAAGACCGTTGACGGTCCGTCCAACAAGGATTGGCGCGGCGGCCGCGGCATCCTGGAAAACATCATTCCGTCCTCCACCGGTGCTGCCAAGGCCGTGGGCGTGGTGATCCCGGAATTGAACAAGAAGCTGACCGGCATGAGCTTCCGCGTGCCGACCTCGGACGTGTCGGTGGTCGACCTGACCGTCGAGCTGGAGAAGGAAGCCACTTACGCTGAAATCTGCGCCGAAGTGAAGGCACAGAGCGAGGGCGCGCTGAAGGGCATCCTCGGTTACACCGAAGACAAGGTGGTTGCCACCGACTTCCGTGGCGAGACCCACACCTCCGTGTTCGACGCCGAAGCCGGCATCGCCCTGGACGGCACCTTCGTCAAGCTGGTCAGCTGGTACGACAACGAGTGGGGCTACTCCAACAAGTGCCTGGAAATGGTGCGCGTCGTCGCCGCCTGATCCACGCAACAGCTGCAAGCAGAACGGGCGCCGAAAGGCGCCCGTTCTGCATTCAAAGCCCTCCCTTTCACCGAAGGTGAAGGGGGAAGAAGGCTGCTTGCACGCCACTGGCGTGCGGCCTGATGAACGACCGAAGGCTGCTGCTGGCGCGGTCCTTGCGCGGGCTTGAGGGTGATGGTGATGCCGGGGAAGTCTCGCTGGAAGCCTGGCGCTGTCCACTCGCCACCCGACAATCGAGCCGACGCCAGTGTTGCGCGAGCAGCGTTCGGTGTGGGAGCGGCGCAAGCCGCGAAGCTGAGGCGGCTGAAACCCTTGGTACATGCCATCTGATGATCTACCGGCTTCGCGGCTTACGCCGCTCGCACAAAAGTGCAGTCTGGGGCTCAACGCGGCGCAAACGCCCGGGCTGAAAGCATTGCGCGGCAAGGCGCGGGCTGAAGCTGACTGGGGGCGTCTTGCGTTTTCAGGCGGCCCCGATAAGGTGATGCAGCACGTTCAGGTGCACAAGGATGATCAATGGACGAGGGTTGGGTGTTGTTGATTGTGCTGCTGGTACTGGCTGCACTGGCCATACCGGTGTTGCTGGTGGTTGCCCTGGTATCGGTGTCCTCGCTCAAGCGCCGCGTGGCAGCGCTGGAGGAGCGGCTGGATGCTGGCGAGACGGAGGCAGCACCACGCAGGCAGCGCGCCGAGGCTATCAGGCCCTACGCCTGGGCGGAGCCCGAGCCTGCCCCCGAGCCCGAGCCAGAGGCAGAGGCAGATGAAGCCGTGATCGAGCCGCTGGCGGTTGCATCGCCGACGCACCCGGCCGAACCCGTCGCTGCGTCGCCAGCACCGCCGCCGTTGCCGCCCAGGGCAGATCCGCTCGATCCACTGGCAGGCGAGCCGCCCCGCCCCATTCCTGCCCGCCGCGAACCGCCGCCGGAGCAGACCTGGACGCCGGTTGAGCCTGCCGAACCGAACTTCGTCGAACGCGCGCTTGCCTACGCCAAACAGTGGCTGACCAGTGGCAATGTGCCGGTCAAGGTCGGCATGCTGGTGCTGCTGGCCGGTGTTGCCGCACTGTTGAAGTACGCAAGCGACCAGGGCTGGTTCGTGGTGCCGCCGAGCCTGCGCTTGGCCGGCATCAGTGCCGCTGCGCTGGCGGGTCTGGTATTCGCGTGGCGCAAGCGCGAGAGCCATCGCACCTTCGCCCTGGCGATGCAGGGCGGCATGATCGGCATCCTGTTGCTGGTGGTGTTCTCCGCCTGCAAGAACTACGGAATGATCGGCACTGGCGCCGCATTTGCGTTGAGTGTGGTGTTGATCGCCGGCCTGTCGGTGATGGCGGTTCTGCAGGAAAGCAGAACCCTGGCCATTCTCGGTGTACTGGCTGGCTTCATGGCGCCGATCTGGTTGTCCGACGGCAGTGGCAATCATGTGGCCCTGTTCTCGTACTACGCGCTGCTCAATGCCGGCATCTTCGCCATCGCCTGGGTGCGGCCGTGGCGCATCCTCAACCTGCTGGGGTTTGCCTTCACCTGGGGCATTGGCACGGCCTGGGGCGTGTTGAGGTACACCCCGGCCAATTTCAACAGCACCGAGCCATTCCTGGTGTTGTTCTTCGTGTTTTATCTGTTGTTGCCCTTGTTGTATGCCCGCAAGGCCAGCAGCGCTGGCAGTGCGCGCATCGATGGCTGCCTGTTGTTCGGTACGCCGCTGGTCGCATTCTCGTTGCAGGCAGCATTGCTGCACGGCGATCGCATGCCCCTGGCGTTCTGTGCACTGGGCGTGGCGGCGTTGTACGCAGTATTGGCGCGCGCGTTGATCAACAACGAGCGCATGAATGTGCTGGCACGTGGCTATGCGATTCTCGCAGTCGGATTCGCCACCTTGGCGGTACCTTTGGCCCTGTCGGCCAAGGCAACCGCATCGGTATTCGCGCTGGAAGGTGCGGGTCTGGTCTGGCTGGGCTTGACCCAGGACCGTCGTCTGGCCCGCTGGACGGGTCTTGGCCTGCAACTGGCCGCTGCCGGGGCCTTGGCGATTGGTGTGTCGGGCAGCCATCTCGGCGCGACGACTGCCATCGCCAACGCCGCCTTCATGGGTGCCTTGCTGATCGCCGTGGCCGGCTTCGCCACCGCATGGTGGTACCGAAGTGCAGGCAATCTGCAGGTGGCGACGGTGGCCTACCTGTGGGCGTTGGCCTGGTGGCTGGGCAACGTGATCCTGGAGATCGGTGATTTCGTCGAGGTCGACAGTCGCCTGCACGCGGTCTTGCTGCTACTCGGTGTGACCGGTTGGCTGGCGGCGGAAGTGCAGCGGCGTGCGCCTGCGTTGGCGCTGTCCCTGACCACGCTGGGCGGTTTGTTGATGGCCTTCCCGGTCGCCTTCCTGCAGGTGTCCGAGTACGGGCAGCCGTTCGCAGGCTACGGAGCGATTGCGTGGGCGATCTTTGCTGCCTTGGGTGTGCGCAGCCTGATGTGCCTGCGCGCTGGCAGCGGCAAGGTTGCTGGTTTGGCGCAGTTGGCCTGGTGGTTGCTGTGGCCGACCGTGTTGTCGCTGTTGGCCTGGCATATCGGCGACCGCTTCGCGCTGGCCGAGGGCTGGGTGGGCATGTTGCTGGCGCTGCCGTGGCTGCTGCTGGCGGTGTTGTCCATGTATCGCTGGGCGTGGTTGTCGCAGCCCTTGGGGGCCGCGTTTGATGGCTATCGCAAGGCCTTGCAGATCGCTGTGTTCGCAGCACTTGGCCTGTGGTGGCTGACATCGTTGGCCAGTGCTGGTTCGGCTGCGCCATTGCCGTGGATCGTCGTACTCAACCCGCTGGAACTGGCGGAAATCGCCGTGCTTGCCTTGCTGGCGATGCGCCTGCGCCAGAGCGGTGGCGCAGCGGTGTTGCCGATGCAACTGGTTGGTACGGCGGTGGCTGCGCTGGTGCTGGTGACGGTGACGGTGATGACGCTGCGAGCGGTGCATCACTGGGGTGATGTGCCGTGGAGTGACAGTCTGCTTGGCACGAAACTGGCGCAGACCAGCCTGACCGTGGTCTGGAGCCTGCTGGGCGTGGTTGGCTGGATTTCCGGCTCGCGTCGCGGCCAGTGGGGGTTGTGGTTGGCCGGCGCAATCCTGATGAGCGTGGTGTTGGCCAAGCTGCTGCTGATCGATCGCGGCAACCTGGGTGACCTGCTCGGTATCGGCGCCTTCATCGCTTACGGACTGCTGTGCACCCTGGTGGGCTGGCTGGCGCCGGCACCGCCACGAAGGCAGGGTGCTGGAACAAACAACGAGGAAACAACCGCATGATCAAGCGCCTGCTGGTACTGGCCTTGTTGCCTTTCAGCGCAATTGCAGCCGATGACTTCGCCCGCCAATGGCCGCTGCAGTTGTCCCTGCCCGATGCTGGCGCCTACCGGGTGCCGCTGGATGCATCGGTGTATGCCGCCGTGCATTGGCGTGACCTGCGCGATGTGCGGGTGATCGATGCTGATGGCAAGCCGGTGGCCAGTGCGGTGTACGCGGCTGCAACGCCGCTGGGCGGCGCGCTGCGCATCGCACCCTTGCAATGGTTTGCATTGCCTGCGGCCAGCGCCGGTGGTGATGACGACCTGAGCGTCGTGGTGGAACGCGATACCGCTGGCAAAGTGGTGTCGATCCGCAATTCTGTGGGCACGGCAAGGGCGGCGGGGAGCGCTGACCCGGTATGGCTGGTCGACCTGGGTGACGAGGCGGGCAAGCTGCACAAACTGCTGGTCGATTGGAGTGACACCGCGGCGACGCTGGATCTTGGTTATCGCCTCGAAGGCAGCGATGACCTGCGTGGCTGGCAGGTGCTGGATCCGCAGGTGCGGCTGGTGCAGCTGCGCAACCAGGACAACGAGCTGCGCAGCAACAGCATCAAGGTTGAATCAGAGCTGCGCTATCTGCGTCTGGTACCTCTGCAGCGCAGCGGCGCGCCGCAGTTGCAGGGCTTGCGCGGTGAGTTCGCTGATGCGGTCGAGGTTGGCGGTTGGCAATGGCAGGAACTGCAGGCGGCTGCCGGCGGCAACGGCAAGGATGGCTATCTGTACCGCCTGCAGGGCCGATTCCCGGTGCAGCGCCTGGATGTGGTGATGCCGCCGAACAGCGCGGTGAGCTGGACTGTCTCCAGTCGCGACGAAGATCGCGCGCGCGCTGCCGATGGTGAACCGGTGTGGCAGACACTGACCACGGGCTGGAATGCATGGAACCTCAGTCAGGCAGGAAAACAGCAGCGTTCACCGCCGTTGGAAACCTCGGGCATCGTCGATGACAGACAGTGGCGCCTGCAGGCCGAGCCCGGCGCGGTGCCTGCTGCCGCACCAAGCTTGCGTCTGGGCTATCGCCCCGGCAGCGTGGTGTTTCTTGCACAGGGCAAAGCGCCCTACCTGCTGGTTGCAGGCAGCGCCGACGAAGGCAGCGCACAGGCGGCTTTGGATCCGATGCTGGCAGCCTTGCGCGCGCACAACGGCGCGCAATGGCAGCCGGTCGCGGCAACGCTGGGTGCGGGCGCACAGCGCGCCGGTGATGCTGCCTACCATCAGGCCGAAGCCCCGCGTGATTGGAAGAACATCGTGTTGTGGTCGGTGCTGGTACTCGGTGCAGCAGCAGTAGCGGGTTTTGCATTCAGCCTGATCCGCAGCAGCCACACAGAAAAAAAAGACACCTGACGTAGTGCCGAGCCATGCTCGGCAGAGGCCTTCACACGCGCAGTCAGCAGGCTTCTCTCCCTCCCTTTCGCAAAGCGAAGGGGAGGGCCCGGGAGGGGTTGCTTTTTGCGCTGTTGATTTATCTGCTTCGCGGCTTACGCCGCTCCCACAAGTAGTGTGGGTTGCTGGTGAGGCCTGCAGCCGAGCATGGCTCGGCGCTACAGTTTGAAATCCTGGCGCAGCAGGCCGTAGATGGCGCTGTCGCAGATTTCGCCGTTTACCTGCCAGCGCTCACGGAGCAGGCCTTCGCGGACGAAGCCGAATCTTTCCACCAGGCGGCAGGAGGGCAGGTTGCGGGGGTCGATGTCGGCCTCGATACGGCGCAGCCCCAATTCGTTGAACACATAGCCAAGTACCAGCTGCAGGGCTTCGCTGGCCAGGCCGCGGCCCTGCCAGTCGGGGTGCAGGCTGTAACCGATCTCGGCACGGGCCTGTGCCAGGTCCATGTGGAAGATGGCACTGCTGCCTATCAACAGGTCGCTGTCCGCGTCGGCAATGGCCCAGACCAGCATGTCCAGTTCACGCCGCTGGCGCTGGATGTCGGCGATCTTCTGTTCGGC
The DNA here is from genome assembly GCF_056760015.1 of Stenotrophomonas sp. STEN029. Taxonomy (NCBI): domain Bacteria; kingdom Pseudomonadati; phylum Pseudomonadota; class Gammaproteobacteria; order Lysobacterales; family Lysobacteraceae; genus Stenotrophomonas; species Stenotrophomonas sp. STEN029. Next base: position 37,750 of record NZ_JBRREC010000021.1, read on the forward strand.
CTGCTCCAGTTCGGTCCAGGTCGGGTAGCTCCAGTAGCGCATCACCCGGGCATCGCTATGAATGGCGAACAGCGCTGCAGCGTCGCCATCCCGGACTTCGCGCAGGCGCAGGCGGGGGCTGGACAGTTCGGGTTGCGGCAGGCGTGGCGACATCCGGTGCACCTTGGGTTTGCCCCATCAGGCAGGGCGGGCGAGAATTGCGGTTTCCCCCATCTTTGCGGAGCTGATCCTGCCATGTCCATCGTTCGCATGACCGACCTCGACCTTTCCGGCAAGCGCGTACTGATCCGCCAGGATCTGAACGTGCCGATCGACGAGAGCGGCAAGATCACCTCCGAGCAGCGCATCACCGCCTCGCTGCCGACCCTGAAGCTGGCACTGGAGAAGGGCGCGGCTGTACTGGTGACTTCGCACCTGGGCCGTCCTAAGGAAGGCGTGTGGAGCGAAGCCGATTCGCTGGCGCCGGTGGCCAAGCGTCTGTCCGAGCTGCTGGGCGTGGATGTGCCGCTGGTCAAGGACTGGGTGGACGGCGTAGCCGTGGCCCCGGGCCAGATCGTGCTGCTGGAGAACTGCCGCATGAACGTGGGTGAGGGCAAGGACGATGAGGCGCTGTCGCAGAAGTACGCCGCGCTGTGCGACGTGTTCGTGATGGACGCCTTCGGTACCGCACACCGCGCACAGGCCTCGACCCATGGCGTGATTCGTTTTGCTCCGGTTGCTGCTGGCGGTCCGCTGCTGATGGCCGAGCTGGACGCGCTGGACAAGGCGCTGGCCAACCCGGCACGCCCGCTGCTGGCGATCGTGGCCGGCTCCAAGGTCTCGACCAAACTGGAACTGCTGTCCAGCCTGGTCAGCAAGGTCGACCAATTGATCGTCGGTGGTGGCATCGCCAACACCTTCATCGCGGCCGAAGGGCATGGCGTGGGCAAGTCGCTGGTCGAGAACGACCTGCTCGACACCGCGCGCAAGATCGATGCCGACGCCAAGGCCCGCGGCGCCGAGATCCCGCTGCCGACCGACGTGGTGGTGGCGCCCGCATTCGCGGCTGACGCCCCGGCCACGGTCAAGGCGGTCGATGCCGTCGGCGCCGATGACATGATTCTGGATATCGGCCCGCAGACTGCCGCGCAGTACGCAGAGCTGATTGCAAAAGCAGGCACTGTGGTCTGGAACGGCCCGGTTGGTGTGTTCGAGTTCGATGCCTTCGGCAAGGGTACCGAAGCGCTGGCCAAGGCCATCGCCAGCTCCAATGCGTTCTCGATTGCCGGCGGTGGCGACACCCTGGCCGCAGTCGACAAGTACGGCATCGCCAAGCAGGTGAGCTACATCTCCACTGGCGGCGGCGCGTTCCTGGAGTTCCTGGAAGGCAAGACCTTGCCGGCGGTGGCAGCGTTGGAGGCTCGCGGCCAGTGAGCCGCGACGTTTTCTTCTTCGATCTCGACGGCACGCTGATTGATTCGGCCGTCGGCATCACCCGCTGCGTGGCCTATGCACTGGAACAGATGGAGCATCCGGTGCCGGGTGATGCCGAGCTGCGCAAGTGGATCGGCCCGGCGCTGCGTACCAGCTTCACTCCGGTATTCGGCGACGCCGAACGGGTGGAGCGGGCCGTTGAGCTGTACCGCGAGCGCTTTGACGCGCTGGGCTGGCAGGAGCATGCGATCTACGCCGGTATCGGCGAGGTCGTGCAGGGCCTGCATGCGGCTGGCCACCGGCTGGCGGTGGTCACCGCCAAGAACGAGCCGCATGCCCGCCGCATCGTCGAGCACCTGCCGTTCGGCAGCTGTTTCGAGGACATCATTGGCGCCACCCCGGACGGCTCGCGCAGCCACAAGCCGGAACTGATCGCCGAGGCCCTGCAGCGCCTGCAGCTGCAGCCGGCAGCGTGCTGGATGATCGGCGACCGGCGCATGGATATCGAAGGTGCCCGTCACCACGGCATGCGCAATGTTGGCGTGCTGTGGGGTTTTGGTGGCCGCGAGGAGCTGGTTGCTGCCGGGGCTGGCGCGTTGGCGGCGACGCCGGATGCGTTGGCAGCGGTGTTGCGTGGTTGATTGATGGGGCGGGTGTATTGAGGCTTTGGTAACCGGAGCCTCCATGCTTTCACTGCACAGAAAAAATTGATCCGTCATTCCCGCCTGCGCGGGAATGACGATCTGGGAGGTTTCAGGGGGGGAAGCCCCTTTCGCAGCAGTCGCGCGCCCACTTGTCACCCGATGTCCTCGGCATGTCTCCGCTGCCAACTTTTTCTGCTGCAAAGCAGCACAATTTATCTTCAATCCAACACGCAGCAGCAACATTTGCGTGTTGAGCTATCTCCCCTGCTTATCGACCTATGCAAGTCAGCTATAGGTCCCGCGTTGTCATACCGTACGGTATGTCCAGATCGACTGTCTGGCCTGTCTTTGGGACACAGCAGAAAGTGTCGTATGAAATCGTATGCGACATCGTTGTCATGCAATGGATGTGCTACTTTCGGCGGTCTATTAGGGAGACCACGCACAATGATTGAACGTCAGCGCCGCACCAAGATCCTCGCCACCCTCGGGCCGGCAACTGACGCGCCAGGGGTGCTGGACGATCTGTTCCGCGCCGGCGTCAACGTTGTGCGTTTGAACTTCTCCCACGGCGATCCGTCCGGCCAGGCCAAGCGTGCCGCCGACGTGCGCGCCGCCGCCCAGCGCGTGGGCGTGGAAGTCGGCATCCTGGCTGACCTGCCGGGCCCGAAGATCCGCATCGAGCGTTTTGCCGAAGGCAAGATCTCGTTGAAGGCCGGCGACCGTTTCGACCTGATCGCCAGCACCTCGGCACCGGCCGGTGACACCAGCCAGGTGGGCGTGAGCTACCTCGGCCTGCCGCAGGACGTGGCGCCGGGCGACGTGCTCCTGCTCGACGATGGCCTGATGCAGCTGCAGGTCGTGGAAGTGCAGGGTGAGCGCATCATCAATACCGTGCTCAACGATGGCGTGCTGTCCGACCGCAAGGGGTTGAACAAGCAGGGCGGTGGCCTGTCGCTGGGTGCGCTGACCGAGCGCGACAAGGAGCTGATCGGCATCGTCGCCAAGATCGGCGTCGACTTCATCGCCGTCTCGTTCTGCCGCAATGCGCAGGATATGAATGACGCGCGTGAGATCGCCGAATCGCATGGCTGCTACGCCGCGCTGGTGTCCAAGATCGAGCGCACCGAAGCTATCGAGAACCTGGAAGAGATCGTCGACGCCAGCGATGTGGTGATGGTGGCGCGTGGCGACCTGGGCGTGGAAATCGGCGACGCCGAGCTGCCGGGCCTGCAGAAGAAGATCATCAAGGCCTCGCTGGCGCAGAACAAAGTGGTCATCACCGCCACCCAGATGCTGCAGTCGATGGTCGAGAGCCCGATCCCGACCCGCGCCGAAGTGCTGGACGTGGCCAACTCGGTCATCGACGGTACCGATGCGGTGATGCTGTCGGCCGAAACCGCGGCCGGTGCCTATCCGGTCAAGGCGGTCGAGGCGATGGCCCGCATCTGCCTGGGTGCCGAGCGCCAGTTCCAGACCGAGACCGACTTCAATGCCTCGCCGCGCAACCTGGAACGCGCCGACCAGGCCATTGCCATGGCCACCATGTTCCTGTCCCAGCACGTGGGCGTGCGCGCCATCGTGGCGATGACCGAATCCGGTGGTACCGCGCGTTACCTGTCGCGCTTCCGCGCCAAGTCGCCGATCTACGCGGTCACCCGCCATGACGGTGCGCGCCGGCAGATGGCGTTGATGCGTGACGTGTTCCCGATCAACTTCGACAGCCGTGGTTTCACCCCGCGCGAAGCCGCGCGCGGCAGCATCCGCCTGCTGGTCGAGTCCAACCTGCTGCAGGCGGGTGATCGCGTGGTGTTCACCAGTGGCGAGCACATGGAAACCCATGGCGCCACCAACACCTTGCGCCTGCTGGAAGTGGGTAACGACGGCCGCGCCAGCGGTCTGGGCGACCTGTAAGCGACGCCAGCAACAAGCCACCGCTCCGGTCAGAAGTTGATCGGAGCGGACAGGTTTTGTCCTGACCTGACAGCCTGAAACCGATTCCAGACCTTGCGGGCAGCCAGCCGGTGAGCGTGCCGGGCTATAATCCGGGTTTTCCCGCACGCTGTCACAGGAACCTCATGAGCATCGAACTGCTGGCTGAAACCGCCCAGGCCATGGTCGCCCCGGGCAAGGGCATCATCGCCATTGACGAATCCACCGGTACGATTGCCAAGCGCTTCGCAAGCGTCGGCATCGAGAACACGGAAGAAAACCGTCGTGCGTACCGCGAACTGCTGCTGACCACGCCGAAGCTCAACGAGCACATCTCCGGCGCCATCCTGTACGACGAAACCATCCGCCAGTCGACCAAGGACGGCGTGCCGTTCGCCAAGTACATGGCCGACAACGGCATGATCCCGGGCATCAAGGTCGACAAGGGTGCGCACCCGCTGGCCGGCTGTCCCGGCGAGCTGGTGACCGAAGGCCTGGACGGCCTGCGTGAGCGCCTGCAGGAGTACTACAAGCTGGGCGCCCGTTTCGCCAAGTGGCGTGCGGTGATCAACATCGGCGAAAGCATGCCGTCGGGCACCTGCATCGAGTCCAACGCCCATGCACTGGCCCGTTATGCCGCCCTGTGCCAGGAATGCGGCCTGGTGCCGATGGTCGAGCCGGAAGTGATCATGGACGGCGACCACGACATCGAGACCTGCTACGAAGTCACCGAAGCCACCCTGCGTTCGCTGTTCGACGCCCTGTACCAGCAGAACGTGGTGCTGGAAGGCACCATCCTGAAGGCCTCGATGGTCATCCCGGGCAAGACCTGCGACGAGCAGGTGGATGTCGAGGAAGTGGCCGAGTCCACCGTGATGTGCCTGAAGTCGACCGTGCCGGCGATCCTGCCGGGTGTGGTGTTCCTGTCCGGTGGCCAGAGCGACGAGCAGTCCACCGCTCACCTCAATGCCATGAACCAGGTCGGCACCTTGCCGTGGCCGCTGAGCTTCTCCTACGGCCGCGCCATGCAGCAGGCTGCACTGAAGCTGTGGGCCAAGGACATGAAGGGCAACTACGCTGCCGCACAGAAGACCGTGTTCGAGCGTGCCAAGGAAAACGGCCTGGCTGCACAGGGCAAGTGGGAAGGCTGATAGGCCAAGCTGCGTGAGTTGAACAAAGCGCCGGCCAACAGCCGGCGTTTTGTTTTGCAGTGTTTTTGTAGGAGCGGCGTAAGCCGCGAAGCCGGTGCAAACAAAACCGCCAGGGTGGCTGCAATTGCATTCATTCCAGGCAGCCTGTGCATTTCCAGCTTCGCGGCTTACGCCGCTCCTACAAGCTCGGCGACCTACAATCGGGTTTTTCCTCAGGGATGATCCGATGCACCTCAGAATCACGCTGGCACTGTTTGCATCGACCATGACCGTGTCTGCCTTCGCTGCGGAACCACGCGATTTCGATATCCAGCACTACGCAACCACCCTGGATCTGCATATCGTCGCCGGTCAGCTGCAGGGTGAGACCCTGGTGCGTTTCGACGCCACAGGCCCACTGCAACAGCTTGTCCTGGACAGTGGTGAGCTGGTCATCGATTCGGTTACGCAGGATGACAGGCCGCTCGGCTTCCAGCAGGCCGATGGAACGTTGACCATCAGCCTTGCAGCGACGTTGACGGCAGGCCAGCAAAGCAGCGTACGCGTGCACTACCGCGGCAAGCCGCGCTTTGGCCTGGAGTTCGCCGCCGAACGCAACGAGGTCTACACGATATTCTCCACCAGCCAATGGATGCCGTCGGTGGATGCGCCGGACGAGCGCGCTACGCTGCAGTTGGCGCTGCGCCTTCCTCACGACCTGCATGCGACGGCGGTTGGCGATGAACTGCCATCGCGCCTGCTCGGTGATGGTCGTATTGAACGCCGCTGGCAGCTGCGCAAACCAACGCCCGCGTTTGTCTATGGCTTTGCTGCCGGCCCTTATCAGCACGCACGGCAGGGGCGCTTGCAGTTCTACTCGAAGGACCGCTCCGAGGCCGAACTGCGACAGGTGTTCGCCGCCACCGACGACATGCTCGACTTCTTCGCCGCCCGCGCAGGCTTGGCCTATGAAGGCGACTATCGACAGGCGCTGGTGGCCAACACCATCGGCCAGGAAATGGCTGGTTTGTCGGTGATGTCGGAGGCCTATGGCAAAGGCGTGCTGGATGATCCCGCCCAAACTGGCTTGATCGCCCACGAAGCCGCGCATCAATGGTGGGGAGTACGCGTGACCTGTGCCAGCTGGGAGCATTTCTGGCTCAACGAAGGTTTCGCCAACTTCATGACGGCGGCGTGGTTGCAGCAGGCGCAGGGCGAAGCCGCCTACCAGGCGATGGTGCAGGGCTGGGAGCAGCGGGTGTTGGCGCTGCGCGAGAAGGGTGCTGATCGGCCGTTGGTGTATCCGGATTGGAACAAACCCAGCGCCGATGATCGTGCGGTGGTCTACAAGAAGGGCGCGTACGTGCTGCACCGCTTGCGCTTGGAATTGGGCGAAGAGCTGTTCTGGCGTGGGCTGCGTGAGTACACGCAGGCCAATGATGGGCGCTCGGTGGTGACGGCGGACTTCCAGCAGGCGATGGAGCGTGCGGCCGGGCGCTCACTGCAGGGGTTTTTTGATGCCTGGGTTTATGGGGTGGGTGGTGAGCTGGGGTGATGGGCCTGCTGCCAAGAGCTTACCCCTCCCCAACCCTCCCCTTCGCTGCGCGAAAGGGAGGGGGCAAAAGCGGCTACCTGCGATCTGCCCGACCTGCACAAACGGCCCCCTCCCTTTGCCGAAGGCAAGGGGAGGGCTGGGGAGGGGTAGGTTTTGATTTTGCTCGGCTCGAACAGCCAAACACCTCAATGCGCAGGCGCAAACCCACCCGCAAACGACGCCAATACCGAGCCCGCCTGCTCCTGCGCCGGCCCAGCGCTGGCCAAGGCCTGCTGGTAGATCTTGAACGCCGCCGCGTTGTAAGCCACCAGCACGATCCGCGAAGGCCGCGCATGGCTCTTCTGCCAGGTCATGGTCTCGGTCGCGGCTATGACCGCCGCCTGGTGCAGCGGGTAGCCATAAACCCCGCAGCTGATCGCCGGGAACGCAATCGACTCCAGGCCCATCTGCTCGGCCAGCCGCAGTGACTGCCAGTAGCAATTGGCCAATAACGCCGCTTCATCATGGCGACCATCGCGCCACACCGGGCCGACGGTATGGAACACATGCTTGGCCGGCAGATTGTGGCCGCCGGTGGCGCGCACTTCGCCGGTGGGGCAGCGCACGCCGGCGCGCAGTTCGGGTAGCTGCTCGCATTCGCGCAGCAGGCCGGGGCCTGCGGCCCGATGGATTGCGCCGTCCACGCCGCCGCCGCCAAGCAGGGTTTCATTGGCCGCGTTGACGATGACGTCAACGGCCAGTTCGGTGATGTCGCCCTGCCAAACTTCAATGTTCATGGCCGTGATCTTCCATTGCGATGTATGAGAAAGATGTGACGGCTACCGCCTGGCCGGACACAACTGCAGTCTGCGCCCATGGCGTCTCATCTGGCGCGATTCACGGGCACGGAAAAGCACGAAGGCCGCATGGGCGGCCTTCGCGTTGCTGACGGGTTAAGTAACGGCCGTTACGGAAGACCGGCCAGCCAGTCGTCGTCGGAGCCGTCGTTGATGTCGGCAAACAGCGGCGTGGAGAAATAGCGCTCGCCGGTGTCGGGCAGCATCGCCAGGATCACCGAGCCGGCCTCGGCCGTGGCGGCGACATCCAGTGCGCTGGCAACCGTGGCACCGGAGGAGATGCCGACGAAGATGCCTTCCTCGGCAGCCAGGCGGCGCGAGGTCTCAATCGCACGTTCGTCCTGGATCGACAGCAACTGATCGTAGACGTTGCGGTTGAGTACTTCCGGGACGAAGTCCGGGGTCCAGCCCTGGATCTTGTGCGGGGTGAAGTCGTTGCCGGCCAGCAGCGCGGCGCCGGCCGGCTCGGTGGCGATGATGCGGGTTTCCGGGCGGGCCAGCTTCAGCACTTCGCCGACGCCGGTCAGGGTGCCGCCGGTGCCCCAACCGCTGACGAAGTAGTCCAGGCGCTTGCCGGCGAAGTCGCGCAGGATCTCAGCGGCAGTGGTCTGGCGGTGATAGGCCGGGTTGGCCGGGTTGGCGAACTGGCTGGCCAGGAACCAGCCGTGCTGCTGCGCCAGTTCCTTGGCCTTGCGCACCATGCCGCTGCCACGCTCGGCGGCCGGGGTCAGGATGACCTTGGCGCCATAGGCGCGCATCAGCTTGCGGCGCTCGATGGAGAAGGTTTCCACCATGGTGGCGACGAACTTGTAGCCGCGCGCGGCGGCCACCATCGCCAGGGCGACGCCGGTGTTGCCGGAGGTGGCTTCGACGATTGTGTCACCGGGCTTGAGCAGGCCCTTCTTCTCGGCGTCGAGGATGATGGCCAGGGCCAGGCGGTCCTTGACCGACCCAGCCGGGTTGAACGACTCGACTTTGACGTAGATGTCGACGCCGGCCGGGGCCAGGCGGTTGAGCTTGACCACCGGGGTATTGCCGATGGTGTCCAGGATGCTGTTGTACAGGGCCATTGAAATCTCCGGGGAGGTGGTCAGGCGGCGTCGGCCAGTGTGGGCGGTGCCGTCTTTGCGGAAAGTGAGGAAACAGTAGGCGTTGCGTGCAGCGGCGCGTCGCCGAACCAATGCAGTTCATCGGCCAGCGCCGCCACGTCGCCGAGGATCAGCAGCGCCGGTGATTTCACCTGGTGCTGGGCAGCGGCCTCGGGCAGCTGGCGCAGTTGCCCGCTGACCACCCGTTGGTCGGCGCGCGAGCCGTTTTCGATCAGGGCGAATGGGGTGCTGGGCGTCAGCCCGGCGCCGAGCAGGTGGCTGCGGATCTGCGCCAGCGCGGCCACGCCCATATAGAACACCAGCGTCTGCCGCGGCTCTGCCAGCGCCGGCCAATCCAGCGTGTCCAGCGAGTCCTTGCAGTGCGCGGTGACCAACCGCAGCTGCTGGGCGTGGTCACGGTGGGTCAGCGGGACGCCGGCGTAGGCGGCGCAGGCCAGTGCGGCGGTGATGCCGGGCACCACTTCAAAGGCGATGCCATGGGCGCGCAGGAACTGCAGTTCCTCGCCGCCGCGGCCGAACACGAAGGCATCGCCGCCCTTGAGTCGCACCACGCGCTTGCCGGCGCGGGCATGCTCCAGCATCAGCGCGTGGATGTGCTCCTGCGCGGTGCTGCGGCCCTGTGCGGATTTGCCGACCTCGATGAAGTCGGCATCGCGTCGCGCCAGCTGCAGCACCTCGGCACTGACCAGACGGTCGTGCAGGATCACATCGGCCTGGTTGAGTGCGCGCAGGGCGTTGAGGGTGAGCAGGCCGGGGTCACCGGAGCCGGCACCGACCAGCACCACCGAGCCGGCATGAGCCGGCGCTTCGGCGCCCATGTCCAGCAGCAGCTGGGTCTCGGCAGCAATGGACTGGCGTGCGCGCAGCAGGCCAAGCAATGGACCGTCGATCAGCCGGTCGAAGAAGCGACGGCGCGCGGCCAGCTCGGGGAAGCGCTCGCGTATCAGCCCGCGCTTGCGGCTGACCAGCTGCGCCAGTTGGCCCCAGGCCTGGTCAAACAGTTCTTCGATCTGGCGGCGCACATGGCGGGCCACCATTGGTGCACCGCCGCCGCTGGAAATGGCGATCTGCAGCGGCCCGCGTTCGACCACTGCCGGCACGTGGAAGCCGGACAGCGCCGCGTCATCGACCACGTTGACGAACAGCCGGCGCGCTTCGGCGGCCTCGGCTACCGCGCGGTTGATGATGATGTCGTCGGTGGCGGCAATCACCAGCCAGATCGCCTGGTCCAGCCAGGCTGGATCAAACTGACCATTCAGCCATTGGATGCGTCCGGCATCGGCCAATTGCCGCAGTGCCTGGCTCAGGGCCGGTGCGCCGACCCGGGGCAGGGCACCGGCACGCAGCAGCGCCTCGGTTTTTCGCTCGGCCACCGCGCCCCCGCCAACGACCAGCACGGCCCGACCCTTGAGGTCGGCAAACAGGGGGAACAAGGGGCTGTCCAAGGCGATGACGGAGGTAGTCGGAGTTAGGTCCGTGACCGTAGCGCCGGCCCCGCAGCGCCGGAAATGAAAAGCGCCCAACGTCAGATAACTTTAGGTTATAAGTATCGAGACCGTTTTGGCCTACATTCTTCACAGTTCCTTACCGAAGATCTCTCTCCAACACTGCGATGACACTTACCCAACTGCGTTACCTCGTTGCTATTGCCGATGCCGAGCTGAACATCACGCTCGCCGCGACACGGGTGCATGCCACCCAGCCGGGGTTGTCGAAACAGCTCAAACAGCTTGAGGACGAGTTGGGTTTTCTGTTGTTCGTGAGAAAAGGAAGAAGTCTTGAATCGGTAACGCCTGCAGGCGAAGAAGTCATCAACCGTGCGCGCAGCGTGTTGGCCGAAGCCAACAACATTCGCACCTACGCCGCGAACCAGCGCCGCGAGAGCCACGGCCAGCTGATCCTGACCACGACCCATACGCAGGCACGTTTCGTGCTGCCGCCAGCGGTTGCACGTATCAAATTGGCCTACCCACAGGTCAGCGTGCACCTGCAGCAGGCCGCTGAAAGCGATGCACTGGATCTGCTGAGCCAGGGCGATGCCGACATCGCCATCATCAGCACTGCAGGTGGCGAACCGAGCACCGGTATTGCCGTGCCGCTGTATCGCTGGCGCAGGCTGGTGCTGGTGCCCAAGGGCCATCCGCTGGATCGCGCCGGTGTAACGCCGGACATGGCCGCATTGGCCAGCCATCCCTTGATCAGCTACGAGTCTTCCACCCGCACCAGTTCATCCCTGCGTCGCGCCTTCGCCGCGCTGGATCTGGAACCGGACCTGACCTTGACCGCGTTGGACGCGGACCTGATCAAGACCTATGTGCGCACCGGACTGGGCGTCGGCCTGCTCGCGGAAATGGCGGTAAGCGCCAACGACACCGACCTGCGCGCCTGGCCAGCACCGGCATCGATTCCCGAGTGCATCGCCTGGGCGGTGCTGCCGCGCGACCGCGTGCTGCGCGACTACGCCCTGGAGCTGGTACACGTGCTTGCACCGCAGATCGACAAGCGTGATCTGCGCCGCGTGTTGGACGGCAACCAACAGGCCGATTGGCCGGTACCGCCGACCTGGGAATCGTTGACGCAGACGATTACCGTCTGAATGAGACGGGCTGGGTGACCGCACTGGTAATCCTGCCCGGTCTTGATGGCACGGCGGCGCTGCACGCGCAGTTTGTCGCCTGCCTGGGTGATGTGTTTGGGCCGGTGACGGTGCTGCGTTACCCGCCGGATAAGGCGTTGGACTATGCGGCGCTGGAGGTGCAGGCCAGGGCTGAGTTGCACCGCGACGTTCCTTTCGTGCTGTTGGGTGAATCCTTTTCCGGTCCGATAGCGCTGTCGATCGCAGCTGACCCACCGGCCAATCTTGTCGGCGTGGTGCTGTCCACAACATTCGCACGCACGCCGCTGCCGTTGTTCTCGCCGTTGGCACCGCTGACGCGTTTTGCGCCTGTCCGCGCGTTGCCGCTGGCCTTGCTGTCCTGGTGGTTACTGGGCCGCTGGGCAACCCCGGCATTGAATCTTGCGCTCGAACGGGCCTTGCTTGAAGTGCATCCAAACGTGTTGCGGCAACGTGCGGCGCTTGCAATGCAGGCGGATGTGTCGGCATTGCTGACACGCGTCACCTTGCCGGTGTTGTATCTGCGAGCAGAGGGTGATCGCCTGATCATGCCGGGTGCCGGTGAGCTAATTATGTCGGCTATCAAGCATGCGACCGTCAGGAGTATTGCAGGTCCCCATCTCCTCCTGCAGGCATGTCCTTCACTGGCGGCGCAGGCTGTGCGCGATTTCGTTGAAGGCCTGCAGTCGGCCAGATTCCGCTGACGCTTTACCCTTGGAGCGTGATCAACCTTGTGGGAGCGGCGTAAGCCGCGAAGCTGATGGTCCGTCGGATTTCGGGTTATTTGGCGATTTCATTGACATCAGCTTCGCGGCTTGCGCCGCTCCTACAAACGCTGCGTGGGTGAGGCATTGCCGGGAAGGCCTCTGCCGAGCGTGGCTCGGCACTACGGTCTGCGTCTGTGAACAGGATGTGCGGCAAACGGTCGCACCTTGCGTGGCAACGTCGGCATTGTCGTGCCGATAAAATGCGCGGGTCATGCGTTCGCTTCGCTTCCAATCCTTTGTGCTTCTGCTGGCCTTTGCCGCAGCCTTGTTGATGGCAGTGGCGCCGGTGGTCAGCCGCTGGCTGCAGTCCCAGCAGTTGCCGACGAGCGCAATGGGCCATGCCGCGCATGAAGTAGCGATGCCGGTGTCTGCCGATGCGCACGCTGGGCATCACGACATGCATCACATGTCGCATCACGCGCCCGCGTTGGCGGTGAGCGAGCTGAAGCCAACGCCGCCGGCCGATCCGCACGCCGCCCATGGCGAAGCCTGCGACTACTGCACCATGGCCTCGCGCCTGCTGCCCTGGCTGGCGGTGATCCTGGTACTGGCGCCGTTGCTGTATCGGCTGGCGCCTGAATCCCCCCGCAAGACCCTTGTTCGCGCCAGCCTGCGCTGGCCTGCGCACCCGCCGCGCGGGCCGCCGATGCTCTCCAGATAACGCCACCTTTCCTGTTTGCCGTGCGCTGCCGTTGGGCGGTGCGCGGACGTGTCGTATTGGAGAACCAAATGAAATCCCTTTCCCGTATGCCGGGTGCTCCGGCATGCCTGTCTGTCTGCGTCTGCATGGCGCTGTTCCCACATATCGGCAATGCCGTCGAGCGTGATCTGACCCAAACCCTGGACACGCTGGTGGTTACCGCCGCGGCACCCTCTTCGCCGCTGCAATGGGTCACCGATCCGCGCCTGCCACGGCAACCGGTGCCGGCCAGTGACGGCGCCGACTACCTGAAGACCGTGCCGGGCTTCTCGGCGATCCGTAACGGCGGCACCAATGGCGACCCGGTACTACGCGGCATGTCCGGCTCGCGACTGAACATTCTCAGCAATGACGGCAACCTGATCGGTGCCTGCCCGTCACGCATGGACAATCCGCTGTCGTATATTGCGCCGGAAACCTATGATCGCTTGACCGTCATCAAGGGACCGCAAAGCGTGCGTTGGGGCGCTGGTGCCTCCGCGGGAACGGTGCGCTTCGAGCGGGAGACGCCGCGCTTTGACAGCCCTGGCATGGAGCTGAAAGCCAGTGCACTGGGCGGATCCAACAACCGCAACGACCAGATGCTCGATGCCACGTTCGGCAGCACGCCCGGATATGTGCGTGTCAACGGCAACCGTTCCGAGTCCGACGACTACCGCGACGGCAATGGCGACGTGGTGCCTTCGCGGTGGCGCAAGTGGAACGCCGATGCGGCCATCGGCTGGACGCCGGATGCTGACACGGTTGTGGAGCTCAGTGCCGGCACAGGCGATGCGATTGCGCGCTATGCCGGCCGTGGCATGGATGGCGCCGCGTTCAAGCGCGATAGTTATGGCCTGCGCTTCGAGCGCGACAACCTGCCCGGCGCCTGGGACAAGTTGCAGGCCAATCTGTATTACAACAACGCAGATCACCTGATGGACAACTACACGCTGCGCACGCCGAACCCGGCCAGCAGCATGCCGATGCCGATGGCCTCGAATGTTGAGCGGCGCACCACCGGTGGCCGTGTCAGCAGCGAATGGCGCTGGCAGGAGGTGGCAGTCGTCGCCGGCTTCGATGCGCAGGACAGTCGCCATCGCAGCCGCAATGGCATGGGACGCAATACCTGGCAGCAGTCGGCGTGGAAGCGTGATGCCGACTTCAGCAGCCAGGGTGTGTTCACTGAGCTGACCTTGGGCGAAGGCACGCCACAGCGCTGGATCAGCGGCCTGCGTCTGGACAAGGCGACGGTCAAGGATCGGCGCGCGACCACCGGCATGATGAGCATGCCGAATCCAACTGCGGGGCAACAGCGTCAGGAGGATCTCGGCAGTGGTTTCGTGCGTTATGAGCGCGATCATGGCCAGGTCTGGACCTGGTACGCAGGTATCGGACACAGCGAGCGCATGCCGGATTACTGGGAGTTGTTCTCGGCCAATGCCGGGCCGGTCGGTAGCATCAATGCGTTCTCGGGCGTGAAGCCGGAACAGACCACACAGTTGGACCTGGGCTTGCAGTTCCGCAGCGAGCGGCTTGATGCGTGGGTGTCGGCGTATGCCGGTCGCCTGCAGGATTACATCCTGTTCCAGTACCGCAGCGGTGGAATGATGGGCAGCAGCACCCAGGCCCGCAATGTGGATGCGCGCATCGCCGGGGCCGAGGCGGGCGTGGAATGGCGGCCGACGCAGGCATGGAAGCTTGGCAGCACGCTGGCTTACGCCTGGGGCGAGAACCGCAGCGAAAACCGGCCGTTGCCGCAGATTCCACCGCTGGAAGGGCGCTTCTCCGCCTCCTATGAACAGTCGCGCTGGTCGGTGGGTGCCTTGTTGCGCGCGGTCAGCCGGCAGAGCCGTGTGGCATTGGATGAGGGCAATGTGGTGGCGCGGGACCTGGGCCCGAGTGCGGGCTTTGCGACCTTGTCACTCAACGGCGTCTATCGGATCAATGACGGGCTGCGTGCCAGTGTGGGCGTGGACAATCTGTTCGACCGCGCCTATGCCGAACACCTGAATCTGGCCGGTAGCGCGGATTTCGGGTTTCCTGCTGACCCGGTGCGGATCAATGAGCCGGGGCGTTCGTTCTGGTTGAAGCTGGACTACCGGTATTGAAGCGAGGACGCCCGCCTCGTTGAGGCGGGCGTCGAGATTGTTGTAGTGCTGTTGTGGGAGCGGCGTGAGCCGCGAAGCTGAATATCCAGATCGAATTACACACATGCCCGGATGCAGCAGTAGC
>NZ_JBRREC010000022.1:0-49762 GCF_056760015.1 Stenotrophomonas sp. STEN029
GCTGACTTTGCTGCAGTTCTTCGCGGCAGTACTATCTGATGCTGTGCGTGCTTCGCGGCTTACGCCGCTCCTACAACCAGAAGCGCAGCCCGGCTGCGCTTTCCCTGGCTACGGGCGTGAGGCTGCTCTAGTCAGGGCGTTGCCAACTCAGGCTGCCAATCAACAGGCGGCGTCACCGGCACGCCATAGGCTGCAAGCAAACGGCGCATTGCTGGAACCTCACCCTGTTCTGCAAGCCAACGGGCGTACTCGGCTGGACTCACCTTGATGTCCTTTCTGGTTTCATCACCAATTATGTCGGTCGCTCCCGTCGTGATCCACTGCAGCTCGCGCTTGCGTGCAGACCACGATGCCTTCGCCGGCCCTTGCTCCAGCTCGGCCATGCGCGAAGCCCCATAGCCGGCAACCAGAAGCGAGCTGCTGTTCGCCATTACATTGAACAGGTATCGACATTGCTCCCGTTTTGCCGCGTCGGGCAAGGATTTGGGGCAGGTCTCGGTCGCCTGCTTCAGATCCGCCGCAAAGTGCATTGCAGCGATGCTGAACAAAGCAACGGTCCGCTCCTGTTCAAGATAGCTGCCGCTGTTATGACGCTCCCACTCAGCTGCTTGCGCAGGATCAGCCAGCGGCCAGGGATAGTCGCGCGTGGCCACATCCATGACGCCTATCAACGTTGCTGCAGGATCACGGTAACGCGACGCTTTTGCCACGCGCTGCCAGGCGCGCTCCGCCTCGATCGGATCCTTGCGGTGCTCGGCCAAGCGCATCAACAACAGCTGGCTTCCAGCATCTTGCGCATCCACGGTCGCAAGCGTGACGCGTGCCTGCTCCACATCGCACTCATCAACCCGGATGCAGCGGGTAACCGCGGCAGCCGCGATCACTGGATCCTCGCTGCCGGTGCGTATCGCACGCATCAACCAAGTGTCAGCCTCCGGCGAGTAGCTGGTTTTCCCACGTGCCAGATCCAGGCTCATCGGTGCCAGCAGCCATGCTGCATACAGCTTGCGCGGCTGACCGCTTGCAGCGAGCTCCCGCCCAAACTGCAACCGTGCGGCGTTGCTCGCTTCGATCTGCGCGAGCATATGCTCCGGAGTGGCTTCAGCTTTTGTCGGCTTCGCAAGCGCGCCGCCCGTTGCCGCCATCAAGGCCAAGCCAGTGAACATCAACCAAGGTCTACGCATCCTGCTCTCCCCGTTGTGAAGCATCCAAGCCCATATCCTGACTCAAACCAGCCGGTTCAGCACCCAGACCCAGGCCGGCAGCGTGATCAACGACAACACAATGCCATAACCCACCATCGCCGCTGCCAAGCGCGGTGCCAGCCGGTGTGAAATGGCCAGGGCGGCGGCGGTGATCATTGTCGGCATCGCGGTTTCCAGCACATTGACCCGCAGCATTTCGCCCTGCAAACCGAATGCCCACGACAGCGGCAACGCCACGGCCGGCAGTACCAGCAACTTGAGCAGCAGACCGACGCCAAGCGGCGCCAACTCCGTGCGCGACAAGCGCAGCTGGATGGTCAGGCCCACTGCCAGCATCACCAGCGGCAGCATCGCGTCGGATACGTTCTTCAGTGCGCCAGCAATCCATGTCGGCGGTGATGCCGGCATCACCAGCAGGGCGAAGATCAGTGCCCACAGCGGCGGAAAGCGGGCGATGCGCAGCAGTATCTGGCCGGTACTGGGCGGGGAATCACCGCTGTAACGCGCCAGCACATACAGGCCGAAGGTCGACAACATCACGAAGGTGCCGAACTGGTCATAGACCACCGCATACGGCAGGGCGTGGTCACCCAGCAGCGCGCGCACCATCGGGTAACCGATGAAGCTGGAGTTGCACAGCGCCACGCACAGCAGCAGCACCGCATGTACCTGCCGCTCGAAACCGAACACGCGAGTGGCCAGGCTTACCAGGGCCAGCGTCAGCAGCATCAGCAGCCACGGCGTGAGCATGATGCCGATCAACGAGGCATCCAGCTGCAGGCGCGGTACATAGGTGAGCACCGCTGCCGGCAGGCAGATGTACAGCACCACCTTGTTGAGCACGTCGGCGGCGTTGTCCGGGAATACCCGGAAGCGTGCGAATACCATGCCCAGCGCGAGCATGGTCAGGATCAGTGCGAAAGCGTCGAATGCCATGGTGCAAGCATGCGCCGGGCTGCCCCGCAGGGGGAATCAGCGCCGGCTCAAAGTCTCCTGTTACGGCATCCGCAGTGGCGCGGATGCCGGCCTACGGGTGCCGCATTACGGCCATGCCGGCGGATTGGCCGCCCACGCCTGCTGTACCTGGGCCAGCTGCGTGCGTTCGGCGTCATTCCACGTCGGCAGCAGCTGCGCATACGCCGCGGTATCGCTCCATTGCCCCGGCTCGGTGCGCACGGCGGCCGCATACCAGGCCACGGCTTCGTCCTTGCGCTCCAGTTTCCACAGCACCAACGCCAACGTGGTCGGCAGCCACGACGGGTTGCCACGGGTGCTTTCGGCGGCCTTGCTCCACAGGTTCAACGCGTCCTGCGCATCGCCGCGGCGGTACAGATCCCAGCCGTGGTTCCAACGCAGGCTACGGGCCTGTACGGAGGTATCCGCCACGGCGCCCATGGCCTCGTCATACAGCTTGCCACCCAGCTCGGTACGTCCATCGCGGTAAGCGATGCTGGCCAACTGCGCGGTAGCTTCCACGCCCTTGCGGCCGCGCTCGCGCAGCTTCATCAGCTGATCGACCACATCCGCCTGTTCAGGCGGCACGACATGGAACGGCTTGGCCGCCACATCGTCATCGAAATAGAACTCGTTGATCTTCGGCAGGCTCTGTGCCTGAACATTTGCAACAAACAAGCCCGCCAGCAGCAGCGCGCCAGCGACCATGCGCTTTGTAACCCCCATGACTGCAATCCCCATCAAACAGTTATCCCCCACCTGGCCCCGATCCTAACCGCTCCGGGCGCTACGCGCGACGGGTTACAGGGTGATGAAAGCCCCGCTGCTACAATCCGCGGCTGCCACCGGTCCGTCGGTCGGCACCTGCCAGCCGTTTCCGCAATGGGCCAGCCATGACCAGTACCGCCGAACTTACTTCGCCTGCTTCCGCCAACGATCCGCTGATCGGCGTGCGTGATTCCGATTACACCCTGGAACACAAATACACGCGCACCGATGGCCGCATCTACCTGAGCGGCGTGCAGGCCTTGGTACGCCTGCCCTTGATGCAGCAGCAGCGCGACGCCGCGGCCGGGCTGAATACCGGCGGCTTCGTCAGCGGCTACCGCGGCTCGCCGCTGGGCGGCTTCGACCTGGAGCTGTGGCGCGCGCGCAAGCACCTGGAAGCGGCCAAGGTGAAGTTCGTGCCCGGCCTCAACGAAGACCTGGGCGCGACCATGGTCTGGGGCACGCAGCAGACCAACCTGTTCCCCGGTGCCAACGTCGATGGCGTGTTCGGCATGTGGTACGGCAAGGGCCCGGGCGTGGACCGCTGCGGTGACGTGTTCAAGCACGCCAACGCCGCCGGTGCCTCGAAGCATGGCGGCGTGCTGGCGCTGGCCGCCGACGACCATGCCTGCCGCAGCTCCACCCTGCCGCACGGCAGTGAGGAGGAGTTCGTCAGCGCGATGATGCCGGTGCTGAACCCGGCCGGCGTGCAGGACATCCTCGACATGGGCCTGGTCGGCTGGGCGATGAGCCGCTATACCGGCCGCTGGATCGGCTTCAAGACCATTGCCGAGACGGTGGAATCCTCGGCCTCGGTGGACGTCAACCCGTTTGCCCGCCAGATCATCCTGCCGGAAGATTTCGACATGCCCGCCGCCGGTCTCAACATCCGCTGGCCGGACCCGCCGATGGAGCAGGAAATGCGCCTGCACCGTTATGCGGTGAAGGCGGCGCAGGCCTTTGCCCGCGCCAACGGCATCGACAAGGTGGTGATGGATTCGCCGCAGGCGCGGCTGGGCATCGTCACCACCGGCAAGAGCTACCTGGACGTGCTGCAGGCGCTGGAATACCTGGGCCTGGACGAAAAGGCCTGCGCCGACATCGGCATCCGCGTCTACAAGGTGGGCATGACCTGGCCGCTGGAACCGCAGGGCATCGGTGAGTTCTCCCGCGGCCTGCAAGACATCGTCGTGGTGGAGGAGAAGAAGGCCTTCATCGAGCGGCAGATGAAGGAATACTTCTACAACTGGCCGGCCAACTGGGGCGCGCGCCCGTCCATCGTCGGCAAGTACGACGAGCAGGGCGAGTGGATCCTGCCGTCCACCGGCGAGCTGACCCCGGCGACGATTGCTGGCGTGATCGGCCGCCGCATCCAACGGTTCTTCAACACCGAGTCGATTGAAGAACGCCTGCGCTGGATGGACGTCAAGGAAGCCGAGATGGCCCTGCCGCGCGCGCAGTTCCCGCGCGTGCCGCACTACTGCTCCGGCTGCCCGCACAACACCTCGACCAAGGTGCCGGAAGGCTCGCGTGCGCTGGCCGGCATCGGCTGCCATTACATGGTGACGTGGATGGACCGCGACACCGACACCTTCACCCATATGGGCGGCGAAGGCGTCACCTGGGCCGGCCAAGCCGCGTTCACCGACACCGAGCACGTGTTCCAGAACCTCGGCGACGGCACCTATTTCCACAGCGGCTCGCTGGCCATCCGCCAGGCCATCGCCGCTGGCGTCAACATCACCTACAAGATCCTCTACAACGATGCGGTGGCGATGACCGGCGGCCAGCCGGTGGACGGCACCCTGACCGTGCCGCAGATCGCCCACCAGATGCGTTCGGAAGGCGTGCACACCATCGTGCTGCTGTCCGACGACATCCAGAAGTGGAAGTCGCGCCGCCACGAGTTCCCCAGCGATGTTGAGTTCCACGACCGCGCCGAGCTCGACGCCGTGCAGCAACAGCTGCGCACGGTGAAGGGCACCAGCATCCTGATCTACGAACAGACCTGCGCCACCGAGAAGCGCCGCCGCCGCAAGCGCGGCAAGATCGTCGACCCGGCCAAGCGCACCATGATCAACTCGCTGGTCTGCGAGGGCTGCGGTGACTGCGGCGAGAAGAGCTTCTGCGTCTCCGTGCTGCCGAAGGAAACCGAATTCGGGCGCAAGCGCGACATCGACCAGTCCAACTGCAACAAGGATTTCACCTGCACGACGGGCTTCTGCCCGAGCTTCGTCACCGTGCACGGCGGCCAGCTGCGCAAAGGCAGCAAGAGCAGCGCCGCCAGCCTGCTCGACAACCTGCCGGCGCCCACCTTCCGCACCGATTTCTCGCAGCCCTGGAACATCCTCATCACCGGCGTCGGCGGCACCGGCGTGGTGACCATCGGCGCACTGCTCGGCATGGCCGGCCACCTCGAAGGCAAGGGCGCCAGCGTGCTCGACCAGACCGGCCTGGCGCAGAAGGGCGGTGCAGTCACCACCCATATCCGCATCGCCAACCGCCCGGCCGACATCCACGCCGTGCGCATCGCCGCCGGTGAAGCCGACCTGGTGCTGGGCTGCGACATGGTGGTGGTCAACGACTACTGGGCGCTGTCCAAGGTGCGCGGCGAGCGCTCGCAGGTGGTGTTGAACACCTACGAAGCGATGCCCGGTACCTTCACCACGCATCCAGACATGCAGTTCCCGGCCGCCGACATCATTGCCGGGGTGAAGCTGGCGCTCGGCGGTCGCGACCCGATCCTGCTCGACGCCACCCAGCTGGCCACCGCCCTGCTCGGCGACGCGATTGCCTCCAACCTGTTCATCCTCGGCTTCGCCTGGCAGCAGGGCCTGGTGCCGCTGTCACTGGAATCGCTGATGCGCGCGGTGGAGCTCAACGGCGCCGCCGTGAGCATGAACCAGACCGCGTTCGCCTGGGGCCGTCTTGCGGCAATCGATCCGCAAGCCGTGCAGCAGGCCGCCGGTCTCATCCACAACGCGCCGACCGATGCCGAGCGCAAGCCGGCCGCGCTGCGCGAACTGCCGCCGGGCGAATGGGAGGGCAACGAAGCCGGCGCACCGTCGGCACCGCGCAACCCGGGCAACGAGCCGGACGTGCGCGGCCTGCCCGCCGCCAGCCGGACCAGCGGCGAAGCCGCGTTCGCATCGCTGGACGATGCGCACCTGTCGCGTTCGCTGGACGAGTTGATCGCCCGCCGCAGCAGCTTCCTCACCGATTACCAGGATGCCGCTTACGCCAATCGCTATCGCACGCTGATCGATGCCGTGCGCAAGGCCGAGCAACAAGCGATCCCGGGCAGTACCGCATTGAGCGAGGCCGCCGCGCGCTACTTCTTCAAGCTGATGGCCTACAAGGACGAATACGAAGTGGCCCGCCTGTACACCAGCGGCGACTTCGCCAAGCGCGTGGCAGAGAAGTTCGAAGGCGACTACGAGCTCCGTTTCCACCTTGCCCCGCCGCTGTTCGCCAAGCGCGACGAACACGGCCAGCTGCAGAAGAAGGAATACGGCCCGTGGATGTTCAAGGCCTTCGGCCTGCTGGCCAAGTTCAAGGGCCTGCGCGGCGGCCGCTTCGACGTATTCGGTTACACCGAGGAGCGTCGCGGCGAGCGTCAGTTGATCAGTGACTACGAGAAGACCCTGCAGGAACTGATCAGCGGCCTGGATGCGCGTCGTCTCGCACTGGCGGTGGATATCGCCAACATCCCCGAGCACATCCGCGGCTACGGCCACGTCAAGGAAGCGCACCTGCACGAAGCCAAGGCCCGCGAAGCCGCGCTGCTGGCAACGTGGCGCAACCCGAAGGCGCTGCATATCGTGCAGGCGGGCTGAGAAGGCAACAGACAGGTTGCCTCTGCGCCATGCAACCTAGGGGGTTGCATGGCGCGGTCTGAGCTTCAGCGCTGAAGTTGAAGCTGCGGGTCGCTACCGACTGAACTTGCGTCAGCGGATCTTGAAGTCCATGGACACCAGCGAGGGCCGCGCTTGCCCGCCTACCTGTGCCGGCGTCCATTGAACGCCAAGAATCATCTGCTTCTCCTGGTCGGTCAGCCCCGATCGGGAGGGATAGGAAACGATGGCGTCCTGCGGCTTGCCCGTTTCGTCCAAGACAACCACGACGCAGGTCAGGCTGCTGCCTGAGCGCATCCAGATACCCCGCGGAAACTGGGGGAGCTTCTCCACCGGTTGCGACTCCACATCCGCGGTTTCACCCATCACGTGATCGGGAAGCAGCTTCTGGATTTCTGCCAGAAGCGGCGCTTTTTCGCATGAGCGGATGGGGCGGTCGCGGGCCGGAGCGCTGTTTGCCGCTAGAAGCGTTACTGCGAAGACCATGATCTTGAGCATGTGTTCCAACCTCCCGATGATTCGATATCCGCCGGACTCGCTTGGAACTGAGTCTGGAAACGCGCGGATTCTATTCGATGTCAGCTTCCGGCCAGAAGCGGCCACACACAAATTAGCTTTCCCCAAGTTCAGCACTGACTACTTGTCAACGGTCATGGTCGCTCAGCGGCCTTCAACCAATCGGCCACGCCATTGACTCCAAGCGAAAGCAGTGTGTCTTGTACGACGACTACACGTTGTAGCATCGCGCCATAATCGGACTCTTCTCGTTCTTCTGCTTCAGCAAAGAGACGGGTCATTAATTGGGTAAGTCTACCCTTATGATCATATAGATATGGCCTGCAATGGAGTGCATAGGTCAGATAAATCTCGGCGGCAGTCAAAGCTAGTTCGGGATCATGCTGTGCGGTCGCATTGAGCCATTCGTGAAACCCAAAAAGACGACGGTGTTTCTTCTCATTGTTTTTATCGCTTTTGAATAAATCGAAACAGCGCTGAATCAGACTTATCGGAACAGAAATTAGCGCTGACTTATCATGGAAAAGTTGCCCCATCTGCTCCGCAACCGCTTCGGCGTGAGCAGCGCCAGAGTTCAAGCCCTCATCCAAACCTAAAAAGCATTGCTCCCGATGCTGCTGGATGTTTTCGCAGTTTGTCCAAACAGTTGCCGCCCCCTGCCAAGCCTCTGTTTTATCTAGCACTTTCAATTCCTCCAACAATGTGGAAAAGTCGATTTGTCGCCCCATGGCCGCTAGCGCAGAAATACGCCCCCATGTTTCCAGGTCTTCTTTTTTGCCTTCGTCACGGAGACGCGCCAGCAAAGGCTTCACCACTTCAAAATGATTGTGATAGGAATAATAAAGACAGGGCTCCGCAATTTCCCAAAGCCTTTCCGCATCTATCATGACTAGGTGAAATAATTTCCAGCCCAGATCAAAAGCTCTGCTTTGCATGTATGGCAAGCGGCGCAGAATCAGCGAACGAACCGCAGGGTTCTCGTCACTGGCAAAACGGCATAAGGCAGGAGCCAGCAACTTAGGAAATTCAACCCCGCGCTCATGTAGATTATTCGCCAGAATCATCAAGGCATCAGCAATATCTCCCTTAATCATATTGATTCCAATGGAGATCAAACCGACGTTATCTCCCTTTATGGGATCCTCTTCACGAAGGCCTTTAAATTCCAAGGCAAGGAAAATAAGCCGCTCGGCAGCTTCTGCATCATATATGACGTTAGAACATGCTTCCAGCGCCTTGGCTGCAGAGCGATTGCGTTTCCAATACTCTTGATGCCTTTCCAGTTCATCAAAAATCAGTCCGACCAAGATAGAAGCATCGGCCTCTTCGACAGGCGCCCATGTGCTATTAGCTCGTAGATTCCCATGACGATGAGCCAGATAAGTAGCGACACCATCCATTATGTCGCCCCGGAACCGCTCTGCAATATCTAACCAATACTTAGGAAGTAAGTGTAGAAACCGCATTGGGTGACGGGAAGAAGCTTCTTGAAGTTGCGATCCAACCTCGCGCTCACCACCAACCAGAAAATCTTCAAAATCACTTTTATATCCGGCATAGTGCGACAACAGGCGTAATATCCCGGAATCACCTGAATTGAGAAATTCCTCGTATGAGAACGGCGCGCGCACCATGCCGCCACGCGAGCGAATATCTGGCTGCTGAATCAGCGCACCAGCTTTTCTCTCATAGGTATCCAACACTTCCTGTGCTTCTGGAGAGCGCTGATAGCAAGGGATCGGGGCGATAAAGCCGGCCTTTTTCTTTAAAACCCAAAAACGGCTGGATTCATCCGAAATATTCTTACCATCCAGACTCAAGATGTTTTCCATCACAGCATCTTGCGTTGCGGCATCCAGCAAGATGAATGCCGATTTAATCAGCAACCCTAATTCGTAGCAGAGATAAAATTCCAGAAGATTATGGTCGCTTAGCATGCGCCCTACCAAATCGATGTTGGCTTCAGGCGACGCAGTGCATGCGCGGATAGCGAAATAGATTAATGCTCCTTCACGACTGGAACATAGGCGCTCTCGGTTATTTTGCCACCATTCGGAGTTTGTTTTAACATGATGAAAGATGGCCACCTCAAATGCATCAAACAAGACATGGATACTGTCTACATATCGAGTATCCCTCTGACTGTGCGTATCCTCATATGAGGTGTCACTCAAAAATCCGTACCGGTAACCGATGCGGGTTTCACCATCCCGCGATGCGCGAACACTGCTCCAGCGCTCAATCGACTCCAGAGCTAATTCCAGCAATGCTGTGGAGTGCCTCATCCGGTGACGGATGAAATTTTCCTCTCTATCCCCAAACTCATGCGCATCGCAACGTAACTTATTATTGAACTTAAACTCAAGCAAGTCATCGTCACTAATTTCGCCTGCGACATAGCGCCAAAGCATGGAATCATTTACCACACCTGTTGAAACACAACGCGCGATGACTCTTCCGAGAGAGCTATGTTCAGAACGTGGCATATCGAGCAGTCGCTCAAGTAGAGGAACAACCAGTGAAGTATTATCGGATTTTATCTCGGACAGATGGAATCCGAGTTGCTCCGCAATACTATTTCTGTCCAGCCAATCCAGCGAGAGCGCTTCCGTCCATAACGCGAGCACGCCGGGGGCATCAGCCCCGCCCCACTGAACTGCCCGATAAACATGCCTGGTTATTCCATCTGCATCTCGTTTGTTTCTCAATTCGGGAACAAGATGCTTTAACCAGAAGTAATGCCACTCAATAGCTCCAGCGCCGTAGATTACCTGAAATACGTCAAGGTGCTTTTCGCGTAGTTCGCGTATGAGTGACCAGTCATCGTCCTCGGGCTTTTGCTCAGAGAATGATTCTGCAACCAAGCGCCTGATATGGAAGGCTGCACCACCAGTTAATACGGAACGTATCTGCTTTCTGAATTCGCGGCGCTCGCCTAGCGCGAGCTGGCTTACAAAACTGCGGATGCTGGGACGGACGAATGGAACGGGCGGCAGCCCTTGAAGGAATCCGTTCAAGGTAACGCCATTGCGCACTGCTCCACTGATGACCAACACGTCCAACAAGGTTTGATGGCCGAACATCAGTTTCCCATCTTGAGTTTCTTGCATCACATTGAGACTGCAAAGCGCCCGAAGAATTTCCCGCGATGCGCCAAAACGTTGATTCGGCACAGCCAGACTGCGTGAACTCAGCATATCCGAGGCTATGGCTTCAATCGCCTGCATTGCCTCATCCCCCAACGTACTGTTGGCCCGCACGATAGTATCGAGATAGCGTTGCGCTAGGGCTTGACTGGTTACTACATTGAAGCTGCCCTCGCGCTGGGCCAGTTCGACGAACAAAGCTAGTTCTCGCGGATTCTTTATCAGTTCTCGAGTAACCTCATCGATGGACGCGGTTGCAATTCCCAATTTGTTGAGAAGTGGCGCAGTTTCAGCATCCCAGTCCAACGGGTGACACTTCAATTCACAATCCCATTTCCTTTCCGCGATTCGGCGGTCGTAATGCCTGTCAAAGTCGCGGCAAGCAGTAACCACTGTGACATTGGGGACCAACAGCAAACGGTCTATCTGCGCCAAAAAATAGGTCAGTACACGATGATCGCGAGCGATGGAAAGTACATCCAGCGAATCTATGACTACAATTACATGCGCACTTTCAGCTAGACGAGCAGCTTTCTCGACCCATTGTTCGGGCAAGCCCTGAGATTGTCGATCTTCCGCCGAAACCAAATCCGCGAATTCGCGCGACTGAATGAAGAGCGGCACAATGTCCGAGCGTGTCTGCGCTTGCAGCTCCAAAACCTCCTGTAAGGCGAGCATTACACAGGTTTTTCCAGAACCCGGTAATCCTGCGAGCAAGATAGCTCGCTTTTTTTCATAGATTGCAGCAAGTAGCTCGTTCACAGTCGAGCAGGGAATCCGTTGCCCCGCAATATCTTTCCTCCATGATCTGCCGATGCCGGACGTACTCGCAAACGACAAACGCACTTCAGCAAGATCCATGGAAGGAGCCAGTAGGGCCCCGGCCTTATGAAGTATGGCTTTTAGATTATCTTTTGTTAGCCGGTGCCGAATCGCGGACGTGCTATCGCCCCCCATACGCGCACCGAGTTGATCGAGCCCCCCCCACAGGGCATTAAATGCGGCGTCCGGATTGCTCGCCATGTTGCGCAAGCGTTCGCGCAGAAGATCAACCATGCGCTCCAGTTCATCACTGGTCACAAATTTTATGCGGCGGAGAAACTCGTAGGAGGAAAGGCTGGGGGCGGACGGAGCAAGCCTTGCCACTAAAGCTGCATCTGTCGCTTGATGCCCTTTACCTAAACTTGCTTGATAACTAAGCGCATCATACTGAGTTGAGCTGTGTTCCCTCAACTTCGCAAGATCACCAAAATTGTTTCGCGAGTAGAAACGCACCTCGGCATTCTTGTTACTACCAAGCAATTTTGATGCCTTGCCTAGCTCATCCGAAAGATCAGCTATTGACCATGATCTGAAATCGGTCTGGTTTTTCTTGCACTGACAAGCGATCAGGGTTCCGTCGGCTCTGCCGACCACCACATCGTCCACCGAATACGCTATCGAATCGACCTCAAGCCAAAGACATTCTGGATCAGATATGACTGTCAATGCCCAATCAAATGCCACAATTGTCTGATAACCGTCCCCTCTATTGGAGTGTATGCCTGCATTGCTCATCTGCCGCCCCCGTGTTGAGATGCATACATCCACTTGTTCTGACACACGCCAGTTTATTACAGGCCCTAACGAAGGAATAGGTTCGAGCATCTGCTTCGGGCCGGATAAACCTTGCGTCCAGAAGCGGGAGTATTACTAAAAGATGGCCGGCTTCAAACCGGAGCGATTCAGACTTCCGCCTACAAAAAACTGCACACGCGTCGTGCTCAATTCCCCCTCATCCCCGTGCAGTCTGCTCGCCAAAGGCCAACCGTAAAGCTTCGGTGTCGCCACTCAACGCGGCACGCATGCGGCCCTCGTCCAAAGGGCGTACCACCCAGTCGACATCCCATTGGAAGCCATTACGTCTTGAAATCGGAATGGCCAGATACCAACTTGGCCCGGGCCCGACGCAATACCAGAATGCATCGTCTGAGGCCTGCGCCATCCAGCGCGGCCCCGGTTGCTGCATACCATCGAACCGTCCTTGCACCTGTTTTACCACCTGTACTTGGGCACCGGTGAAGGCAGCACCATCGCGCGACGGAAACCGCAGCCGCTCGAATGTCTCCTGGCGGGCAGCCCGCAACCGCTGCGGGCCGTTGAGTTGCGCAGCTGCCGCCATCACCACCCCCATTCCCAGCAATATCACCAATGCGCTCTTCATGACGCCCTGTCCGTAGTACTACCTAAACCGTCAATGATAACGATCAGCTGCAGCAGGACGCTGCACTCCGGCTACGGCAGTAGAGCGTCGAGCAAGCCACCAGAGCAGGAAAGCTGTAGCTGGATTGACCCTTGCCTTGGCGACTCAAGGTGAATCGCCAAGTTCTTCCTAGGTGGGATGACGCCTTGCGACCAGGAGTATCCGCTCGCAACAGACACTCAGTTCGAGCCGCAAAGCGACTTCGGCTCAAATGAGTTTCTAGGGGGTAGCTTTGGGCCATTTTGAGAGAGCGCCGACAAGCTTGACGCGCTCCAGGAACGTCCCTGCTGGCTTCCTTGGAACGAACACGCGGATGCTGCTGCGGGGGTTTGCGTCAAGGAACAGTTCTGCTTGGTAGTCACGGTCCGAACCCTGCTCATACCACCTTACGGGCTGCCCAAAGGCAATGCCGACTTCCGCTCGGGTCAGGTCCACGCCCACCAGAGGTGGCGTGTTGCCTCGAAAGAGCGTGAATGCAGAAGTGCCATCTGCCTCCACGGCGTGACACACAACCTCATCACCCGGCCCATAGTGGCCCGACCAGTGGACTCGCGCACCTGGCGGCAACTCCGGGCATCGCAGCTCCGCGGCAGCCGTGATCGGGAACAGCGCAATCGCAAAGAGAACAGAGATATTCATGTGCGCCCCCAACGCTTTAACCAAGTCGCGCCGCGAAGCGACGTCGGCTTGAATGAAATGCCAGCGATCAACCCGGCACCAGAATGCCAAAGAGTGCCTGCCAATGTCGACTGAGTCCAAATCAAGGGACTCATGGATTGGGGTCGCCGTTCCGGCGCGAAGATGTTGAGCAGTTGGGGCGTGATGCCACTGAAGTACTGCGCTTGCGCTGCCCGGAGCTGGTTGTCGAGCATGAGCGGCGTGGTTGGCCGCTGCCTTCGGTCATTGATCGGGTTTACGACAATGCCGCTATGCGGCGGGCCTTGGGTTGGGAGCCTGCGTTTGGCTTCGGTGAAGTGTTGGCGCAGGTGGATCGGCGTAGTTTGGAAGTGTTGCCTTATACGCGCGGTTTTGTTGATAGGACTGTGGATTGATTCGGTTGCATTAGTTAGTAGGTCTGCAGGGGGTGCTTGCTTCGCGGCTTACGCCGCTCCTGCAAAAGAAGGAGCCTCCCGCTGCTGATGCAGATGCAGATGCGCAGGCAGGACACCGTCTTCAGCGCCCTGCGTGTTTGCCTTCGCTGTCTGTCCCGGCCGCGCGACTCTTTGCGAACTCCGGGAAGGTCGCTTCCAGGCTGTCCTTGTCCGGCAGGATGTAGAACAGGCCGCCGCGCTCGAATGTCGGGCTGACGATCTGTTCGTAGAAGTCCGGCGCGATGTTGATGCAGCCGTGGGTGACACGGTTGTCGTCCGGCGTTGGCGATGCGAGGCGCTCTACACGTCGTTCGGCCGGTACGCCGGTAGCGGTGGGATGGATGGAGACCGCGGAATCGTAGTCCACCCACAGCACGCGCCCCGCATCGAGCGAGGGACCGAAGCCGCCGATGAAACGACCCGCAGGTGTGGTGCGGTCGCGGCCCGGAATCTCGCGCAGCGCGAGGCCGGCGACGCCGGGGGCTACGTGATCGCCGGTTGCCGAGCCAAACAGTCCAGGCGTGGCGCCGCGCAGTCGGCCGTCGCCACTGAACACCAGGATCTGTGCAGCGGCCTTGTCCATGATCGCGAAGGGATAGCCCTGGTTGTCCTTGCTTGCGACAACCCAACCGGCGAGTTCGATCACCGTGTCAGACACCTTCTGGTCGGGCGGAAGCTGATCGACGGCGCTTGCCGTTTGTTGCACGGTTGCATCCTTGGCGCTGGCTTCGTCGATGCTCGCGAACGCCAGCACGCCAAGGGCGGCGAGGATTGCAGGGTAGGTATGCGTACGGATGGGACGGTTCCTTGCAATGAAGACTGATCGAGGGGAGGAAGCCAGTGGCCGGTCAAGGCCACCGGATCCTGAATTCAGATATTCATCATGAATCGAGCGGAGCGATCAGCCGCGCGGTGTGCGGCGTGGTGCCCTTTCGAGTTGCTGGACGCGACCTTCGATTTGATCCAGTCGTTGGTTGGCCTGCTGTGCGGACTGATTGGCGGACTCGGCACTCTGTGCCGCGCCCTGTACCCTCGTGTCGAGTTGGTCGAGGCGTGAGTTGATCCCTGCAAACTCTTCTTTATAGGTTGCACAGGATGCCAGGCTCATGACGACGACTGCCACGCCGAGCGTACGCGCCATCACCATTTTCTGCTTGGTCATGAACATTCCACTTCCTCCTACGTTTGGGGGATCTCGAATATAGCTACGTTTTTGCAGAGCAGCGTGATGCACTTTCAGCTGACGTTTGCACAGATAAATGAACTGTGAAGGTGCTTGAATGAGCAGCGTTGCGGCTTGAATTCAGCAAGCTCAAGGAATGCCGTTGAATTTGATGGACCAATGCGTGGTGCTCGCAGTCATCTATGCAGATATGAGGTGAAAATTTGTCGGCAAACAGGTGTTCGCTTCCGCACTGATTGGCATGCAGTGATGTCTTCGACTTGCCAATTCATCGGTATGAATTGGCATCGTGGTCGGCTGCGAGGCGTGCACGAAGTTGGTGTGATCTCTGTATGCAACACGCAGCTGTTGCGTCGCGCGGTGTGGTTGCTTTGAGTCACGCTGTTTATCAGGACGTTCGGCGCAATGATCACGTTCTGCGCGTTTGCTGATCAGTTCGTTCGCTGCCAGCAGGTATCGTTGAATGCACGAACCGTGCAGACGTTTGGTTTTGGTGGCTTCGCGGCTTACGCCGCTCCCACAACCTCCACAATCAACGCGACCGCCGCAGCGTCCACAACACTGTGTTGGCTACTTCAGCTGCGAGGGTGATGTGCCGTAGTGGCGCTTGAACGCGGCGCTGAAGCTGCTGGTGTGCGCATAGCCGGCGATGGTGGCAGCTACATCCACGGGAACGCGCTGGCGCAGCAGTGCCTGGCGGGCGCGTTCCAGCCGTAGCTCGCGCTGGTAGTTGGCGATGCTTTGGCCATGGCAATGCTGGAAGCCACGCTGCAGGTCCACCGCATTGGTGCCGAGCTGGCGCGCCATCTGCGCGATGCTCAGTGTGTCGGCCTCTCCACTTTGCAACCACTGCTGCAGGCGGATGACGCAGCGCTGTAGGTGCGCACCCAAAGGCTTCTCGCTGCCCTCGCTGGCCAGTGTCTGCAGCACGTCCGCCGCCAGTTCCAGGGCAAAGCTCTCCTGCTGCAGGCGGCGCAGCAATGGCAGCGAACCGGTCTTGTTCTCCAGCAGTTGCGTCGCCCGCTGCAACAACGGCGCCGGCGGCCGCCATGCATGGTTGTCGGCATGGCCATTACAAACGCGTGCCAATCGGGCACTGCCACGGGAATCGGCATGCAACTGCCGCTGCAACCAGTCATCGCTGAGGTGCAGGCTGACCTTGCCTTCCTGTCGTCCAGCCTGCCAATGGCGTTGGAAGCTCTCTTCCTCACGCAGGTGGACCAGCATGGTCGGCATGCGCCGATGGTTGCCCTCCAGCCGCAAGCGATGCTTGCCGATGGCAACGTCGGCCTCGCCATCCACCAGGAAGCCGGCAGTGATGCCCGCTGCCAGGCGGTTGTGGCTGCAGCCGCCCACCATGTCGCGGCTACGGCTCAAGTAGAGCGACACGCCATCGTCCAGCGCGTGCACCTGCTGCCAGCCGGCCAGCACCGGCGTGGCGTCGGCCATGCCGGCATCGAAATCAACCTGCCCGCCCAGCGCGTGGGCTGCGGTCATCAGTTCGGCGCAGGTGAAAACCTGCATGCAGGGCATCCCGGAATGTGGTCCTGCCTAAATTTTCCTTCGCGGCGCCTAAACTTTCAATGGTATTGATAACTATTCTTATTTGAGGGGCCGCGTATGGACGGCCCTGCCCCGTATTCAGCGAAGGTCAGTGGCAATGGGTTTGACGATCAAGCAGGCGGCCGTGGTCCGCGCCGTGTTCCACGATGCGGTCAGCGCGGATGAGATCCGCCACTGGCTGCAGCGCGTGGAAGCCTTGATCGTGGCCGCCACACCGTTCTACTTCATCGCCAGCACCGTGCCCGGTGCCAGTTTCAGTGAGGATTACCGCGCCATCCAGGCGCTCTGGTACAAGCAGCACAAGCCGGCCTTCCGCGTTTACTGCAAGGGCCTGGTGCGCATCGCCAGCAGCGCCGCCGAGCAGCAGCGGCTGGATACGCCGGCCCTGCATGCGGCCTGGGGCGTGCCCTATTACGTCACCACTGACGACGCCGACGGCATGCGCTGGGTCGGCCAACAGCTGGAGCACACAGATGCGTACTGAGCACGGTGCGGCCTCGCGTTTCGGCCTGGGCGTGATCGTGGTGCTGTACATGGCGCATGCGCTGCCGCTGTATTTCTACAACGTGGCGGTACCCGCCATCCTGCGCAGCCAGGGCGTGGACCTGCGCTGGATCGGCATGCTGTCGCTGCTGTATCTGCCGTGGGCGTTCAAGTTCCTGTGGGCACCGCTGGTGGACCGCTGGCATCTGCCTGCCCTGGGCCGGCGCCGCAGCTGGTTGTGGCTGACCCAGTTGCTGTTGCTGGTCGGCATCCTGGTGTTGGCCTTCACCGGCCTGGACCATGGCCTGACCGTGTTCGTGCTGGTCGGCATGTGGATCTCCACCATTGCCGCCACCCAGGACATCGCCATCGATGGCTACACGGTGGAAGCATTGGCACCGGCCGAGCACCGCCTCGGCAGCATGGCGCAGAGCGTGGGCGTGGCGCTGGGCAGCATGGTCGGCGGTGCAGGCGTGCTGTGGCTTTACGAAACCCGCGGCTGGAACGTGGCCCTGCTGAGTCTGGCGGCGATGAGTGCCTTGACCCTGTTCGCCGTGCAGCAGATCAACGAGGTGCCACGGCCGGCGGCCAGCCAGCGGCCGAGCGTGCTGCGTGCGCTGCGCCGGCCCGAGCTGCGCTGGGCGCTGCTGCTGATCGTCCTGTATCGCATGGTGGAGGCACCGGCGATGGCGATGGTCAATCCGCTGCTGGTCGACCAGAAGTGGAGCCTGACCGAGATCGGCCTGCTGATCTCGGTGGGCGGTGCCGGCGTTGGCATGTTGGCTGCGGTGGGCGCGGCTTGGCTGCTCAAGCAGCGCAGCGCCGAACAGCTGCTGATGCACGCCGGTTGGTGGCGCACGCTGCTGTATGTACTGCTGGCCGCCTTGCTGTACAGCGGTGTGCTTGCCTCCTCGCAGTTTGGGCTGGGCGCGCTGGTGATCGCCCTGCTGGCCCTGCGCTATGTCGCCATGACCAGCCTGTATGCCTTGTTCATGCGGCTCAGCTCGCGCGAGCAGGCCGGCACCGACTTCACCCTGCTGGTGTGCTTCGAACTGCTGATCTATTTCATCGGTGGTGCCTTGTCCGGCTTCCTCGCCAAGGGCCTGGGTTACCCCGCTTATTACGTGGCGCTGGCGATCGTCTCCGCGCTTGGGTTGCTGTTGTGCCGGCCGCTGCTGCGCCGCTTCGCGCCCTCTCCTTCTTCTCCCTGATACGTTCCGAGGACACCATGCGGCATACCGCAGCAACGCTTCCGCTCGCCCTGCTGAGCCTGGCCATCAGTGGCCAGCTGGCAGCACAGGCCAACACCACCAGCGGCACCCGCCAGCTGGATGCCGTCAGCGTTACCGCCGTGCGCGGCGCACGCAGCGTGGCCGAGATCGCCGGCACCGTGTACGCCATCGAGCGCGAGCAGATCGCCCAGCAGACCGCTGCCGGTCGCAGCACCGCCGACATCCTCGGCCAGCTGGTGCCGTCGCTGGCGCCGGCCAGCGGCACCACCAGCAACTACGGCATGACCATGCGTGGCCGCAGCGTGCAGGTGATGATCGATGGCGTGCCGCTGACCGGCGCACGTGATGGCTCGCGCCAGCTCAACAGCATCTCGCCGACGATGATCGAGCGCATCGAGGTGATCTCCGGTGCCACCGCGCTGTACGGTGCCGGTGCCAGCGGCGGCATCATCAACATCATCACCCTGCAGCCGGGCGACGCGCCGGTGCAGCTGGCCAGCCAGCTCGGCCTGCGCACGCCCTCCGATGTTTCCAGCGACAACCTGGCCTGGAACGCCGCGCAGACCATGACCGTGCGCGGTGACACTTTCAGCGGTGCATTTGGTATCGCCTATGGCCGCCAGGGCGCATCGCTGGATGCGCATGGCCGCCGCATCGGCCCGGAGATCGCCCAGACCGACCGCCAGGACACCGAGACCAAGGAACTCAACGCGCGCCTTGAATGGGCGCTTAGCCCGGCCCAGCAGCTCAGCGTGGGCCTGCGTTGGTATGACGACCAGCAGGACAGCGACTACGGCCCGGACTACGGCCCGCGCCTGGCAGTGCTGTTCAATCCCGCCTACCAGCCCAGCCACAACGCCGTCGATGGCCTGCAGTTGAACGCACAGCCGCGCACCCGCCACCAGGGCGTCAATGCGCAATACCGCAACCGCGATGTGTTCGGCGGCCAGGAGCTGAGCGTGGAAGCCTATTACCGCAATGAGCAGGGCCGCTGGTTCCCGTCGGTATCGACGCTGGTGCATCCGGCGCTGCCCGGCGGCTATGCCTATGTGGCCATGCAGTCCAATACCGACATCGACGTCTGGGGCTTGCGCAGCGCCCTGCACAAGGGCTTCGATATCGGCGGGCGCAGCCTGCAGCTGTCCTATGGCGTGGACCATGAGCGCGAAGAGGACAGCCAGCGCGGGCAGATGTACGACATCAACCGCTTCATCGCCAGCAACGGCCTGAACTACGTGCCGACTGCACAGTACGCGATGGGCCCGGATGTGCGCGTGGACACCACCGGCCTGTTCCTGCAGGCCGACCACGCGCTGAGCGAACGTTTCAGCGTGCAGGCCGGCGTGCGCCACCAGATCCTGCGCAACAACGTGGACGATTCGCTGCCCTACACCGAGGCGATCACCGCCGACGCAGTGGCCGGCTACCAGCCGCAGCTGCTGGCCGGTGGCCGCGTGCGTCATTCGCAGACGCTGTTCAATGCCGGCGTGGTCTACAAATTCAGCGATGCGCAGCAGTTGTTCACCAACTTCTCGCAGGGTTTCAGCCTGCCCGATACGCAGCGCATGCTGCGTGACGTGCCGGCCAACTTCGTCATCGACAGCCGCAACATCGGCCCGATCAAGGTCGACAACTACGAGCTGGGCTGGCGCTTGAACAACACGCAGCTGCAGAGTGCGGTGACCGCGTTCTACAACCGCTCGGACAAGACCGTGCAGTTCAACCGCAACTACAGCGTGTCAGTGGCCGATACCGACGAGCGCGTCTACGGCGTGGAGGCCAACCTGCGCTATACGCCTACCCCGCAGCTGGAACTGGGTGCCAGCGTGGCCAGCACCCGCGGCCAGTACCGTGATGCGGCCGGCCAGTGGCGCGAGCTCAATGCGTTCCGCGTATCGCCATTGAAGGCAGGTGTGCATGGCCAGTGGCGTTTTGCCAACGATAGTCTGCTGCGCCTGCAGGGCCAGGCGGTCGGTGGCACTGATGATGCGTGGCGTGACGCGCAGCTGGCCTCGGTCAGCCCAACCATCCGCGCGACCCCGGCAGCGAAGATCCGTGGCTATGCGGTGTTCGACCTGATTGGCGAGCTGCCGCTGGCGGGTGGGCGTTTCAGCGTGGGTGTCTACAACCTGGTTGATCGCGACTACAAGACGGTCTATGGCCAGCAGGCGGAAGCGACCTACGGCAAGCTGTCGAGCGTACCGGCACAGGGGCGTACGTTCGGGGTTGGGTATCGGATCGAATACTGAGGCTGTTGCTTTCGCTTGAAGCCCCTCTCCTACGGGAGAGGGGTTGGGGTGAGGGTTGGGGCGAAGCCCGCGCGATACTTTTCACGAGGCTTCGCTCTTACCCTCATCCGCCCCGTTGGGGCACCTTCTCCCGGCGGGAGAAGGAGGTGGCTCGTTACCGCTTCGCCGCCAGAATCCGCGTCAACAAATCCGCCGTCCCCGCAATCCGCCGCAGATGCGGATACCGCACACCTTCGCGGTAATCGATACGCACGGTACGGAAGCTGTCCGCCTGTCGCACGATCAACTCGATCGGTGTGCCGTTCTGCTTGCCATCAATCAGCGCCTGCTTGATCCGGCCGCCGCTGTACGCCAGGCCATTCACCGCAATAACCGTCACATCCTTGGCCAAGCCCGCATTGAACGCGGGGCTGTCCCAGCCCACGGCCTGCAGCACGCCATCATTGCCGATCTTCAAACCCAAGGAGTACTGCAGGTCAGTAGCGCCATCGGCCTCGCCATCGGCAACCACAAGATTCGGCTGGTCATCGAAGTACAGCTCCCAGCCCGCAGCGCTCAAGCCATCCGGCGCCTTGCCATCACGCGCATCCAATCGGCTGCCGATGAAGGCATCCCAGTTGCCGGGCTGCACCGCTTCCAGGCCCTGCATCACGTCAGCGCGATCGTACAGGCGGATCTCGCCCTGCTTGCCGCCCTGGTGGAAGCGCTTGGCGAAGTCGTCCAGCGTGACTTTGCCTTTCGACAAGCTGCGCAGGCGTGCATCCACGCCCAGCCACAGCAACGTGCTCTCGTTATAGAACTCGAACGCTCGCTGCCAGTCGGCCCAGGCCTGCGGCTTGGAATTGAAGTCGAGGATGCCCTGGTGCACGGTGTCGTGCAGGTCGCGCCATTGCCGGCCCGGCTGTGTTGCGTAGTTGGCCTGCAGCTGTGCCAGCATCGCCATCGCATAGTCCGGCTTCCACAGCCCTGAACGTGCTGCCAACACCACCGCCCAATACTGGGTCTGGCCCTCGTACATCCACAACTCGTCGTTGTGCATCGGTGCGTTGTAATGCGGTACCCAGGTCGGGCGTGGACGCCAAGCCTTGCCTACCCATGCATGCGCATATTCGTGCGGCAGCAGGTCGTTGTCGAGGAAGGGCCGCTCGCCACGCAGGTAGCCGTCGTGCATGCCGTTTTCGCTGCTCTGCGCATGCTCAAGACCGATGCCACTGAACACGTCCGATACCGCCAGCAGGAAGTTGTAACGCGTGTACGGACGCGAACCGAATACTGCATCGGCCTCGCGCACCAGCGCGCGATGCGCATCCAGCACCTTGGCATCGGCCTGCAGGCCCTGCGGGTTCTCGCCGACCACGTCCAGCCACACCGGTTGTTTGGATGTCTCGTCCAGCGCGAAGCGCTTGAAGTACTGGCCGGCAAATACCGGCGAATCAATCAAGGTCATCAGCGACACCGGCGCGTACTGCTCATTGCCGTCGCTGCGCTGTGCAACATCCAGCGCGGTGCCGCTCTGCCAGCCGTCGGGCAGGCGCAGGCTGGGTTTGATCTGGATGCCGCGTGCGTCATAGCCGGCCGGGTACAGCAGCACGCGATGCCATTGCAGGTCGAGCATGTTCGGCGTCATCGCCACCCGGCCCTGGTCGCTGGCAGTCGGTGACAGGTACTGGAACTCGATATCCAGCACGCCGACGCCTTCCGGCACCTGCAGCTTGAACGCATACATGTCGCCGGAATCACGCGCCCACTGCAGCACCTGGCCGTTGCCGCGGATGATCAGCCCGGCCATCTGGTTGATCGGGCCAGTTGGCGCGTGATTGCCTGGTATCCACTGCGGATACCACAGGGTCAGCGCACCGGCCGATACCGGAATGCGCTGGTGCACACGCTGGATGCGGCGCTGGATGTCGCTGGCATCCACCTCCAGCTCGATCACGCCCGGGTAGCTTGCCTGCACCTGCATCGCCGCTGCCCGCGCATCCAGCGGCTGCGCCTGCAAGCACGCCAGCGGAGCAAAGCCCAGCACCATCGCCACCAACCACTTACGTCCCTGCATCACGCCCCGCCCCTTGCCTGAAGTCTTCGCATCCTAGCCCGCCCGGCTTCAAACGCGCATCCGTCGCCATACCAGGCAACGGTTGTTGGCCGGCATCGCCACGTCCTCTTGCAGCTCCAGCTGCTGCGCGCGTGCCAGGGCATCAACCGCCTCGAAATCGCGGATGCCAGAGCGCGGGTCCCGCGCCTTCAGCCAGCCGTCAAAGTTGCGGTTGCTGTCGCTGGTGAAGGCACCGTTGTAGTTGAACGGGCCATAGGCGACCAACAACCCTTCTGGCGCCATAAGCGACGGCAGCCCGGCAAACAGCGCCTGCACCTGCTCCCAGCCCATGATGTGCAGGGTGTTGGCAGTGAATACGGCATCGAAGCCGGCCACGCCGTCATGCACCGGCAGCGGCGGCAAGGGCTGCAGGCCTTCGCCAATCACTGCCTGCAGTTCCAGCGGCACAGGCGTATTCGGCAGCGCCGCCTCGTCCAGCCACTGGCGTATCCCGGGCAGGTAGTCGCAGTGATCGCTGGCCTGCCAATGTAGCCATGGCATCGCAGCGGCGAAATGCACGGCATGCTGGCCGGAGCCGCTGCCGATCTCCAGCACAGTGCGGGCCTGGCCCAGATGCTGTTGCAGGACCTGCAGGATGGGTGCGCTGTTGCGCTCGCAGGATTCTGAGTACGGCTTGCTGGTCATCGCGTGGGGCCCGGGGAATGCTGCGCAGATTGTGCCGCAGTGCCTGTTTGCCGCCATGCATGACCATGGTCACTTGTGCCTGAACCCCCGTGCCGCCGAGATTCAACGGTCTTGTGCGATGCGCTGCATCGCTGGCTCTGGAGTTTCGCCCCTCATGCAACGCCGCCAGTTTCTTTCGCTCTCCGGCCTCGGCCTCGCCGGCTTCATGCTGCCCAATGCACAGCTGATCGCCGCCGAAGAATTATTGGCCCCGGCCGATGTGGCCAAGAAGAAGCTGCTGGCCGACACCGTGCTGGCGCTGGCCAAGCAGGGCGGTGCCAGTTACTGCGACGTGCGCATCGGCCGCTACCTCAACCAGGCCATCGTCACCCGCGAAGACAAGGTGCAGAACGTCACCAACAGCGAGTCGGCCGGCGTCGGCATCCGCGTGATCGTCAATGGTGCCTGGGGCTTTGCCGCCAGCAACCAGTCCACCGCGCAGGGCGTAGCCGCCGCGGTGGCACAGGCGATTGCCATTGCCCGCTCCAACGCGAAGATCCAGACCAAGCCGGTGCAGCTGGCACCGACGCCGGGCGTGGGCGAGGTGCAATGGAAGACGCCGATCCGCCAGAACGCGATGGCGGTGCCGGTCAAGGACAAGGTCGATCTGTTGCTATCGATCAATGCGGCGGCGATCAATGCCGGCGCCAACTTCATCAACTCGCAGCTGTTCCTGGTCAACGAGCAGAAGTACTTCGCCTCCAGCGATGGTTCCTGGATCGACCAGGACGTACACCGCATCTGGCTGCCTTTCACCGCCACCGCCATCGACAAGACCAGCGGCAAGTTCCGCACCCGCGCCGGGCTGTCGGCGCCTGCCGGCATGGGTTGGGAGTTCCTCGACGGCAATGCCGCCGACAAGCACCAGCTACCCGGCGGCGTGGTGGCCTACGGCCATTCCTATGATCCAGTGGAAGATGCGATTGCCGCTGCCAAACAGGCGCGTGCCAAGCTCACTGCGCCGTCGGTGAAGCCGGGCAAGTATGACCTGGTGCTGGACCCGTCCAACCTGTTCCTGACCATCCACGAGAACGTCGGCCATCCGCTGGAGCTGGACCGCGTGCTGGGCTACGAAGCCAACTACGCAGGCACCAGCTTCGCAACGCTGGACAAGCGCGAGGCCGGCTTCCGCTGGGGCAGCGACATCGTCAACTTTACCGCCGACAAGACCGTGCCTTACAGCCTTGGTGCGGTGGGCTATGACGATGAAGGGGTGAAGACCAAGCAGTGGGATCTGGTCAAGGACGGCATCCTGGTCAACTACCAGGCCACCCGCGACGAAGTGCATATCCTCGGCGAGAACGCCTCGCACGGCTGCAGCTATGCCGACTCGTGGAAGAGCGTGCAGTTCCAGCGCATGGCCAATGTGTCGCTGGCGCCGGGCAAGACGCCGCTGACCCCAGCGCAGATGATCAAGGACGTGGAGAACGGCATCTACATCCACGGCCGTGGTTCGTATTCCATCGACCAGCAGCGTTATAACGCGCAGTTTGGTGGGCAGCTCTGCTACCAGATCAAGAACGGTGAGATCGCCGGCATGGTCGAGGATGCGGCCTACCAGATCCGCACGCCGGAGTTCTGGAATGCCTGCAGCGCGATCTGCGATGAACGCGATTTCCGCATGGGCGGTTCGTTCTTTGACGGCAAAGGCCAGCCGGGGCAGGTATCAGCGGTATCGCACGGTTCGGCGACGACGCGCTTTGATGGGGTGAACATCATCAATACGGCGCGGTCGTTGGGGTAAGGCTGGAGCTGGAGCTGGAGCAAAAGCAGAGGCAGAGGCAGAGGCAGGAGCTTGCCCTCACCCCAGCCCCTCTCCCGCCTAGCGGGAGAGGGGCTTTCAAAGCAAAGCAACCGCAACCGTAACCGCAAAAATCAAAGTCAAAGCAAGAGCGAGAGCCAGAACCAGAGCAAACCCCTCCCCAACCCTCCCCTTCGCTGCGCGAAAGGGAGGGAGCGGTCCGTGCAATCGCGGAACTGCTGACGACCTTTGCTTGTGCCCCCTCCCTTTCGCATAGCGAAGGGGAGGGTTGGGGAGGGGTCGCCTTTCGCAGAAAGTCTCAAAATGTTGGCTCTCCCATGCCTAAAGTCACTACCGCTGCAAACACCTGCCCGCAAGAATCGAACAGTTCGCAGAACACCGCGAAGCCACCGTCATTTGTTGCCGTAGCGCCCGCCTTGCGGGCCTTGCCCCGTGGAGAGCAGCCTTGCAGAGACGTGACTTCCTAGCCCTGACCGGGCTTACCGCTGGCGGCCTGATGGTGCCGTCCTTCTTCGGCAAGGCCATCGCCGCCGAGCACCTGTTGACCGCACTCGATCCGGCCTTGAAGAAGCGCCTGGCCGATGACGCGCTCAATGCCGCGCGTGCTGCCGGCGCTACTTACTGCGATGTGCGCATCGGCCGCTACCTGCGCCAGTTCGTGATCACCCGCGAGGACAAGGTCCAGAACGTGGTGAACACCGAATCAACCGGCACCGGCATCCGCGTCATCGTCAACGGCGCCTGGGGCTTTGCCGCCACCAATGACCTGAGCCCGGCCGGCGTGGTCAAGGCCGCGCAGCAGGCCGCCGCCATCGCCAAGGCCAATGCCAAGGTGCAGACCGCGCCGGTGCAGTTCGCCAAGGCACCCGGTTACGGCGAGGTCAGCTGGCGTACGCCGATCAAGAAGAACGCGATGGAAGTGCCGATCAAGGACAAGGCCGATCTGCTGCTGAGCGTGAATGCCGCAGCCATCGGCGCCGGCGCCAGCTTCGTCAACTCCATGCTGTTCCTGGTCAACGAACAGAAGTACTTCGCTTCCACCGACGGCTCCTACATCGACCAGGACGTGCACCGCATCTGGGCACCGATGACGGTCACCGCCATCGACAAGGCCAGCGGCAAGTTCCGCACCCGCGCCGGCCTGTCCTCGCCGATGGGCCTGGGCTACGAATACCTGGATGGCGACGCCTCCGGCAAGACCGTGCTGCCCAATGGCGTCACCGTCTACGGCCAGTCCTATGACATGCGCGAAGACGCCATCGCCGCCGCCAAGCAGACCCAGGAAAAGCTCAAGGCACCGTCGGTCAAGCCGGGCAAGTACGACCTGGTCCTGGACCCGTCGCACACCTGGCTGACCATCCACGAAGCCGTCGGCCATCCGCTGGAACTGGACCGCGTGCTCGGCTACGAAGCCAACTACGCCGGCACCAGCTTCGCCACCCTGGACAAGCGCGAGCAGCGCTTCCAGTACGGCAGCGACAAGGTCAACATCTTTGCCGACAAGACCCAGCCGGGCTCGCTCGGCGCCGTTGCCTACGACGACGAAGGCGTGAAAACCAAGCGCTGGCCGCTGATCAGCGACGGCAAGCTGGTCGACTACCAGACCATCCGTGACCAGGCACATATCCTCGGCAAGACCGAATCCGATGGCTGCTGCTACGCCGACTCCTGGTCCAGCGTGCAGTTCCAGCGCATGGCCAATGTGTCGCTGGCGCCGGGCAAGACCCCGTTGTCGGTGGCCGACATGATCAAGAACGTCGAGAACGGCATCTACATCATCGGCGACGGTTCGTTCTCCATCGACCAGCAGCGTTACAACGCGCAGTTCGGTGGCCAGCTGTTCTATGAAATCAAGAACGGCCAGATCACCCGCATGCTCGAGGACGTGGCCTACCAGATCCGCACCCCGGAATTCTGGAACGCCTGCAGCGCCATCGCCGACGAACGCGACTACCGCCTGGGCGGTTCGTTCTTCGACGGCAAGGGCCAGCCAGGCCAGGTCTCGGCCGTGTCGCACGGCTCGTCCACCGCCCGTTTCGACGGCATCAACGTCATCAATACCGCGCGCAGCCTCGGCTGATCGTCAAGGAGCTTCTGAACCATGAGCATCTTCACCGAACAGGAAGCCAAGGCCATCCTGGACAAGGTCATCGCGCTGTCCAAGGCCGATGAATGCACCGCCACGCTGGCCGGCTCGGTCGACGGCAACATCCGTTTCGCGCTGAACAACGTCTCCACCAGCGGTATCGTCAGCAATGCCGAACTCGCCGTGCAGGTTGCCTTCGGCAAGCGCGTTGGCACTGCGTCGATCAACGAGTTCGACGACGCCTCGCTGGAGCGTGTGGTCCGCCGCGCCGAGGACCTGGCCAAGCTGGCACCGGAGAACCCGGAGTTCATGCCGGCCATCGGCAAGCAGCAATACCGCTCAAGCCCGACCTTCAGCGAATCGACCGCGGCGATCACCCCGGAATTCCGCGCCCAGGTGGCCGCTGACTCCATCACCCCCTGCCGCGGCCATGGCCTGATCGCTGCCGGCTTCCTGGAAGACGGCAACGGTTTTGTCGCCATCGCCAACAGCAATGGCAACTTCGGCTACCAGAAGACCACCAACTTCAACTACACCTGCACCGTGCGTACCGAAGACGGCCGCGGCTCGGGCTGGGTTGGCCGCAACCTCGCCAACGCTGCCGACTTCAAGGCCGACCAGGACATCGAGATCGCCAAGCGCAAGGCCACCGAATCGGCTGAAGCCAAGGCACTGGAGCCGGGCAAGTACACGGTGATCCTGGAGCCGGCGGCCGCTGCTGGCCTGATCAGCTTCATGATGAATTTCTTCAGTGCACGTTCGGCCGATGAAGGCCGCAGCTTCCTGTCCAAGAAGGGCGGCGGCAACAAGCTGGGCGAGCAGGTCTACGACAGCAAGGTCAACCTGTTCGCCGATCCGTGGCATCCGGATGCAGCGGTGTTGCCGTGGGACGGCGAAGGCATGCCGCGCGAGCGCATCGCCATCATCGAAGACGGCAAGGTCGCCAACCTGGATTACTCGCGTTACTGGGCACAGAAGCAGGGCAAGACGGCCAAGGCCAGCGCCGGCAACCTGCTGATGAGCGGCGGTACCAAGTCGATCGCCGAACTGGTGCGTGGCACCGAGAAGGGCATCCTGGTCACCCGCACCTGGTACATCCGCATGGTCGACCCGC
This sequence comes from Stenotrophomonas sp. STEN029, assembly GCF_056760015.1. Lineage (NCBI taxonomy): Bacteria > Pseudomonadati > Pseudomonadota > Gammaproteobacteria > Lysobacterales > Lysobacteraceae > Stenotrophomonas > Stenotrophomonas sp. STEN029. Next base: position 28,228 of record NZ_JBRREC010000022.1, read on the forward strand.
AGACCGTGCTGCTGACCGGCCTGACCCGCGACGGCACTTTCTACATCGAGAACGGCCAGATCAAGCACCCGGTGAAGAATTTCCGCTTCAACGAATCGCCGGTGATCATGCTCAACAACATCGACGAGCTGGGCAAGCCGGTGCGCGTGGCCGGTGACGAGTCCAGCTTCGTGATGATGATCCCGCCGATGAAGCTGCGTGACTTCACGTTTACCTCGTTGTCGGATGCGGTGTAACTGATTTCCCTTCTCCCGCCGGGAGAAGGTGCCCGAAGGGCGGATGAGGGTTGGGCCTGAAGCGCTTACCCTCACCCCAACCCCTCTCCCGAAGGGAGAGGGGCTTTAACCGAGTCCCCTGCTTTTGTCCCCACCCCGTCTGACGCGAGCGCAATTCCTTCACCTGCTGCTGGGCGGCGCGGTGAGCGCCGCCTTGCCGGGCATCGCAAGCGCGCAGGCCAGTCGTTACGACTTCTGGTTCACCCGCCTGCGCTACGACTCCGGTGACTGGGACGTGGACGCGCGCATGCCGTCCAACCTGATCACCTCGCTGATCGATTACACCACCTTGCGCGTAGACCCCAAGGAACACATCATCGCGCTGTCTGACCCGAAGATGCTGGCCGCACCCTTCTGCTATCTCTCCGGGCACAAGCTGGTCGAGTTCAATCCGGAAGAGCGCCGCAACTTCGAACGCTATGTGCGCAACGGCGGCTTCGTCTTCGTCGATGACTGCAACCACGACATCGACGGCCTGTTCGCCACCTCCTTCGAAGCACAGATGCGCAGCATCTTCGGCGCCAACGCAATGAAGAAACTGCCCAATACCCACGCCATCTACAACAGCTTCTTCAAGTTCCCCGAGGGCCCACCGGCCACCGGCTTCGAACTCAATGGCTGGGGTGATGACCTGGTCCATGACTATCTCAAGGGCATCGAGATCGATGGCCGGCTGGGCGTGCTCTACAGCAACAAGGACTACGGTTGCGAATGGGACTACGACTGGCGCAACAAACGCTTCCTGGCCGAAGACAACACCAAGTTCGGCGTGAACATCGTGATGTACGCACTGACGCATTGACCCCACAGGTGACCGCATGACTGCCCCCGATCTGGACTCACTACTGCCGCGCTTGAACGAGCTGCGCAGCGCGCTCGCACAGGCCGTGGTCGGCCAGCACGAGGTCGTCGAACAACTGCTGATCGGCCTGCTGGCCGGCGGCCACTGCCTGCTCGAAGGCGCGCCCGGCCTGGGCAAGACCCTGCTGGTGCGCTCGCTCGGGCAAGCGCTTGAGCTGCAGTTCCGGCGCGTGCAGTTCACCCCCGACCTGATGCCCAGCGACATCCTCGGTACCGAACTGCTGGAAGAAGATCACGGCACCGGCAAGCGCGCGTTCCGCTTCCAGCAAGGGCCTATCTTCACAAACCTGCTGCTGGCCGACGAACTCAACCGTACCCCGCCCAAGACCCAGGCCGCGCTGCTGGAAGCGATGCAGGAGCGCACCGTCAGCTACGCCGGCACCACCTACGCCCTGCCCTCACCGTTCTTCGTGCTGGCCACGCAGAACCCGATCGAACAGGCCGGCACCTATCCGCTGCCGGAAGCCCAGCTGGACCGCTTCCTGCTGCATGTCCGCGTCGACTACCCAAGCGAAACCGAAGAACGCGACATCCTCGCCCAGACCACCGGCAGCCACAGCGGCGCCGTGCCCAAGGTGATGGATGCCGATGCGGTGAAGGCCCTGCAGCTGGCAGTGCGCGATGTGCATATCAGCCCCGACCTGCTCAGCTGGATCACCCGCCTGGTCCGCGCCAGCCGCCCCGGCGATGGCGCACCTGCCGAAGTGAACAACTGGATCAAATGGGGCGCAGGTCCACGCGCCGGTCAGTCACTGGTGCTCGCCGCAAAAGCACGCGCTCTGCTACAAGGCCGCTTCGCCGCTACCCGCGAGGATGTACAGGCACTGGCCGCGCCGGTGATGCGCCATCGCCTGCTGTTGTCGTTCGCTGCCGAAGCCGAACACAAGAGTGCCGATGACGTGATCGCCGCCCTGCTGCGCGCGGTGCCGTTTCCGGCCTGACCGACACGACGTTCCACATGGCCGCTCCGACACCACCGCTGATACCCGCCGATGTGCGCAGCCGCCTGCGCAGCCTGCGGCTGTGGCCGCAGCGGGCCAGCGGCAGCCGTGGCATCGGCGCGCATGCCAGCCGCAGCCGTGGCGCCGGCTTGGAGTTCGCGCAGTACCGCGCCTACGAACCGGGCGACGAGCTGCGCCAGATCGACTGGAAGCTTTATGCGCGCTCGGACCGCTTCTTCGTGCGCGAGTCCGAGCGCGAAAGCCCGATCACCGTCTGGCTGCTGCTTGATGCCAGTGCCTCGATGGCACAGGCCGATCAGGCGCGGCCCGACTGGCAGCGCCTGGACGCGGCCAAGGCACTGGTCGCCTGCCTCACCGAGCTGGCGATGCAGCAAGGCGATGCCTTCGGTCTGATTGCACTTGGCGGTGATGGCGTGCAGCTGCTGCCGGCCGGAAACGGCCTGCGCCAACGCGATCGGCTGCATCTGCAATTGCATACGCTGCACGCCAAGGGGCAATGGCCGCCACAGCAGAAACTGTCGCCCTTGTGGGAACGCATCGCCAGCAATGATCTGGTGGTGATGATCGGCGATGGCTTTGATACCGCAGCTGTTGAGCTGGCCGAGCGCCTGGCCAAAGCCGGCCGCGACGTCGTACACCTGCAGCTGCTGACCGTTGAAGAGCGTGATTTCCCGTTCCGCGATGGCCACCGTTTCCGCGATCCGGAAACCGGCGACGAGCTGCTCAGCGATGGCGCGACGGTGCGCGGGGAGTACCTCGCCCGCTTCAAGGAAGCACAACGCGTGCTGGACGCACGGCTGCAGGCCGCCGGTATCCGCCATGACACCGCCTATCTCGATGAAGCCATCGATGCACCCTTGCAACGCCTGTTCGGGCGCCGCAGCGGGAGCGGCGCATGAGCCTGCTGTGGCTGTTCCCGGCCGGTTTCCTGGCATTGGCAGCACTGTTGCTGCCGCTGCTGATCCACCTCGCCCGCCGCAGCGAACAGCGCATCATCGACTTTGCCGCGCTGCGCTGGCTGTCGGCCAAGCCACGTCCGCGTCGCCGCATCCGCTTCGACGAATGGCCACTGCTGGTGCTGCGCTTGCTGCTGCTCGCCTTGCTGGCAGTGCTGTTGGCACGGCCGGCATTGACCGGTGTGCTTGATACGCAGCCGCGCATCGCCGTATTGCCCGGTGTTGATCTTGCCGCGGCCCAACGCAGCGTTGGCAGTGCCGATGCGCAGTGGTTGTGGCTGGCAGCGGGCTTCCCGTCCATCGACAAGACCCAAGCACCGCAAGGCCCGCAGCCGGTATCCAGCCTGCTGCGTGAGCTTGATGCCTCGCTGCCAACCGATGCCCCGCTCACCGTGGTTGTCCCTTCGGTACTCGATGGGCTGGACGCGCAACGGCCGCAGCTGTCACGAGCGGTGCGCTGGCAGGTGCTGGAGCAGACCACTGCGACGGAAAAGCAGACGACCATCGTGTCGCCGCAGCTGCAGATCCGGCACGACGAAGCTGGCAAGCCGGGCGTGCGCTATCTCGATGCGGCTGCCAGTGCCTGGCATGGCGCCAGGCCGCAGGCGGCCGATGACACGGTCGCGTTCAACGGTGACGACACGCTACGCGTTTGGCTGTCGGCCAAGCCGCTGCCCGCCGATACAAGCGCATGGCTGCAACGCGGCGGCCGCCTGCTGGTGGATACACGCACACCGGTACCCGCCGATGCCCAACGCACACCGCTATGGCGCGACGCCAATGGCGTGCTGGTCGTTGAGCAGATCGGCACGGCGCACGGCCACTGGCTGCGCTGGGCAGCGCCGCTCCAACCGGCAAACCTGCCGGTGCTGCTTGATGCGGAGTTCCCAGCTGGACTGCGCTCGGTACTGCAGGCTGCACCCACACCGCGCCGTGCGCTGGCAGCGACGATGCAGCCGGAAACCGGCGCTACGGCGTATCCACAGCCCGCAACCGAGCTGAGCCATTGGCTGCTGTTGGCAGTCGCCTTGTTGTTCCTGCTTGAGCGCTGGCTGGCCAGCGCGCCGCGTCGGCGAGGCCAGGCATGAACGCGCCCTCTCTTCTGCGCGCTGCACGGCGACGCACGCTGCTGATTGCCTTGTCCGCCGGCCTCCCGCTGGCCCTGGCGGTCGGCGTGCTGGCAACGCGCATGTTCGGCTTCGATGCCGCTTACATGATCACCACGGTGGGCTTGCTGGTTGCTGCGGGCGTCGCAGTCTGGCGTGCGCGACGGCTGGATGCGCGCTGGCTGGTCGCACGTCTGAACGGTCATCCGCACTTCGAGGACAGTGCTGACCTGCTGTTCGCCGCAACGTCCACGCTCAACCCGTTGCAGCAACGCCAGCGCCGCCATATCGAGCAGCGCCTGCAGAGCAATCCGCCGGACCTGCGTCCTCGCTGGCCCTGGCAGCGACTGCTGTTGTGTCTGGTGGCTGCCGCGCTGATCGCAGGTGCTGCGCTGCTGTGGCCGCGCGCTACAGTCAACGCTCCGGTCACCGCTGGTGGAAGCGCCAACGAAACTGCCGCGACGGACAGCACACCTGCATTACGCGGCAGCTGGCTGCAGATCACGCCTCCGGCCTACAGCGGCCAGGCAGCAACGGCCGGCGACAAGCTCGACGCACGCGCCCTGCAAGGCAGTTGCCTGCAGTGGCGTCTGCAGTTCGCACCACAACCGCAGCACGCGTGGCTGCAGTTCCACGACGGCCGCCGGCTGGCATTGCAGCGCGATGGCGATTACTGGCGCGCTAGCGAGGTGTTGCAGCGTGCGGGCCTGTACCGCATCCAGACCGGACCGACGATGGCAGCCGGCGGGCGCGCCTATCGCCTCGATGTGGTGGTGGACCGTCCGCCGCAGGTCAAGGTGATCGAGCCCGCACAGACACTCAACCAGGCAGCACCGCGTCAGCGCTCGTGGCAACTGCGTTTTGAAGCCAGCGACGACTTCGGCGTCAACAGCACCGCCACGCTGGATATCACCACCGCAAAAGGCAGCGGCGAGAACATCAGCTTCCAGCAACGCCAACTGACGCTGAGCGGCAGCGGCCCGGCGACGGCACGACGCTTCGCCTACAGCGCCGACCTGGCCGCGCTCGGCCTGGAACCCGGCGATGAAGTAGTCGCGCGCCTGGGCGTCCGCGACAACCGCAGCCCGCAGCCGCAGGAGGCGCGCAGCGCCAGCCTGATCCTGCGCCTACCCAGCGAGCAGCAGGTGCAGGCCAGTGATCTGGAAGGCGCGATCAAGAAAGTGATGCCGGCCTACTTCCGCAGCCAGCGGCAGATCATCATCGACGCCGAGGCCCTGCTCAAGCAGCGCGACAGCCTCGATGCGGACACTTTCATCAAGCGCTCCGATGCGATCGGCGTCGACCAGCGCATCCTGCGCCTGCGCTACGGCCAGTTCCTCGGCGAAGAAGCCGAGGGTGGTGCGAAGGCACCGCCGACCGGCGACCTGCCGACCAGCGATGCCACAAGCGCCGAAGGACATGCGGATCACGCCGATCATGCGGAAGATGATGGACACGGCCACGACCACGGCGGTGCAGCTGAAAGCACACCGGTATTCGGCAGCGCCACCGATGTGCTGTCCGAATACGGCCATACCCACGACCACGCCGAAGCCGCCACCCTGCTCGATCCGCAAACCCGCGCCATCCTCAAGTCCGCGCTCGACCAGATGTGGCAGTCCGAGGGTCATCTGCGCCAGGGCCATCCGGACCAGGCACTGCCATACGCTTATAAAGCCCTGGCCTTCATCAAGCAGGTGCAGCAGGCCGAGCGTATCTATCTGGCGCGCGTGGGCAGTGAATTGCCGCCCATCGACATGGCCCGGCGCATGACCGGCAAGCGCGATGGGCTTGGCAATCGCGCTGTGCAACTAGCGGCGCGTCCAGCGGGTGATGCCGTCGTCGCCAATGCGTGGCATACCTTGGCTTCCAGCGACGGCAACGTGGATCTGGATGCGTTGTCGCGTTGGCTGGATGCACACCCCAACGCCGTGCCCGATCCGCTGGACGTCGTCGCAGCGATAGACGCGCTGCGTCAGCAGCCCGATTGCCGCACATGCCGCAACGAACTGCGTGCGCAACTGTGGCCGGCCCTGCGTCGCGCCGACGGGCCGCCCGCGCGCCGCAATGCGGCGGATGCCAGCGGCCGTCGCTACCTTGAAGCACTCTCGGCACCGCAGGAGCCAGCACGATGACGCCCTGGCTCCCGCTCGTCCTGATCGCACTGGCCGTCGTGCTGGGCAGCCTGCGCTTCGCGCTGTCGCCACGGCCGCGCACACCGCGTCTTGCCGCCTTGCTGTTGCTGCAACTCACTGCCGCTGTGTTGCTGTACTTCACCCTGTACCCACCATCGCGCTCCGTTCGCGCGGGGACGCTGGTGGTTGCCACAGCTGGCGCAAGCACGGCGCAGGTTGCGGCCGTGCCGGCAGCAACCTATGTGCGCCTGCCGGAAGCAGCGACGCTGGCGTCTGCAACGGCAGTGCCGGATCTTGCCACCGCGCTACGCCAGCAGCCGGGCACACGCGAGCTGGTGATCGTCGGCCAGGGCCTGCCAGCACGTGATCGTGATATCGCGCTGCCGCCGCTGCGCTTTCTGCCCACCGCTGCACCGCGAGGGCTGGTGGAATTGCAGGCACCGCCGTTGCTCGCGCCGGGTGCGGCCTTCACCGTGCACAGCCGCGTGCAGGGCATGCCTGAAGTACGCGTGGAACTGCTGGACCCTGCCGCTCATCGTGTCGATATCAGCACCACTGACGCAGCAGGCCGGGCGAGTTTGCGTGCCAGCGCGCGCGAACCCGGCGATGTGGTTTTCACGCTGCGCGTGTTGGATGCCGGCGGCAAGGTGCTGGACCAACTTCCGGTGCCCGTGCGTGTACGCGCAAGCACAGCTCCCAGCATCCGCGTGCTCGCCGGTGCCCCCGGCCCTGAACTGAAGTATCTGCAACGTTGGGGCAAGGATATCGGTGCAACGCTGCAGACCAGCATGTTGATCGGTGGCGGTCTGCAGATGGGTGATGCGCCGGCCTCACTCGATGCAGCCAGTCTCGCCCGCCTGGACCTGCTGCTGCTTGATGAGCGCCGGCTTGCGGGCCTGTCATCCGCGCAGCGTGCGGCGATCACCGAGGGGATTCGCGGCGGACTGGGTGTACTGGTTCGTACCAGCGGTGCCCTCGACGGCAGCGCTCGCCGCGCGTTGCGGGAATGGGGCCTGGAGACACGCGGCGGTGACCAGACCAAGCCGGTCACGCTGCGCAGCATTATCGATGCCGAGCAGAACAAGACTGTGCTCACGGTCGAGCGCTTCAATCTGGAATTCAGCAGCGCTGATGTGGTGCCCTTGCTGCGCGCCGCGGACGGCAGCGCGATAGGTGGCTGGCGCGCACTTGACCTGGGCAGGGTTGGCGTGCTGCCGATCACTGACAGCTATGCGCTGGTGCTCTCGGGCCATGCCGACGCACACGCCGAACTATGGAACGCCGCCTTGGCGAGCATGGCCCGATCGCTTCCGGATTCGCCCACGCTGTCATTGCCCGCCTGGGCCTGGAGTGGCGAACGCATCAGCCTTTGCGGATTGACCGCTCCGGCGCAGATGGTCGCCGAGGACGGCAGCCGTACCGAACTGCTGCCCGACCCTTCCGCTGGCAACTGTGCTGCGGCGTGGCCACAGATGCCCGGATGGCACCGCGTTGAAGCAGGCGAACAGCAGCAGAGCATGCTGCTGCTGGATCCGGAGAAAGCAGTCGCATTGCATGCGCAACAGATGCGCGATGCAACGTTTGCATTGAGCGGCAGTGCCGTGCGTACAACCCCACTGCCGATCCCGGGGCCGCGTTGGCCCTGGTTGCTGGGGTTTGTGCTGGTCGCCTCCTTGCTTTGGTGGCTGGAGCGCAGGCGAACGGTTGGAGCGGCACTGCAAGAGTGAAGTGATTGATGGCTTGGAAAGAGCAGCATCAACAGCGCCCCCTTCCGCCCTTCGGGCACCTTCCCCCGCATGCGTGGGAAGGCAAGTCAGCACATAACGTGTCGGTGCCCATGATCAGCCCCTCCCTTTGCCGTAGGCAAGGGGGTGAAGAAGGCCTGCTTGCGCGCCACTGGCGCGCGGCCTGATGAACGACCGAAGGCTACGCCTTCAGGCCGGACGGGTTGGGGAGGGGTGCCTTTCGCATCGGATTGCGATCACACCCAAGCGCAACCCATCCAGCAACACCTTGATCCCCATCACTGATTGACGTTCCCCTTCACCCGAGCGCGGAACCGCTGCGGTAGAACCACACACGCAGGGGGTACCAAGCTTTGGGGGTCCTACCGATGATGCACCGTCATACCGCCGTGCTGCTGTCTGCCGTCATCACCAGTGCCGCAATTGTTCCCGCACTTGCCCAAACCACGATCAAGGCACCTGTTGCCAACAACCAACAGGTGCTGGACATGCAATTGAAAATGGAAGAGGCACGCATGCTGCCCTTGCGGGCGATGTACGCGCGCTACTTCCAGCAAGCGTATCGCCGTTACCCCGGCATCCCGCGTGGCACGCTTGAGTCGCTGGCGTTCGTGCAGAGCCGCTGGTCGCCACTGCAACCCGATGCACCCGACCAGGACCAGGCGCATCTGCGCATGCCGCCCGCCTGGGGCGTGATGGGTTTGTATGCCGGTGGTGGCTTCGAGGACCAGGTTGGCGAAGCCGCCAAGCTGCTTGGCGTGTCCACAACTGCCGTGCGCAACGACGCGGCAACCAATATCCTGGCGGCCGCTGCGTTGCTGGATGCGCAGATCCGCCTGGACCATCCCGACGCCGGCACTGGCGGCGCGCCGACACCTGAAGCAATCCGTCCCGCGTTGATGCGCTACGCGGGCTATGCGCCTCGCGGCAGCGGCCTGGCTGCACGCAGCGCCGTCGACGACTATGCGCGCACCAGCTTTGCCTACGATGTGCTGCTGGCGCAGGACCGCGGCGTCAATGATCGCGGCATCGTCGTACCCGAGCGTGCCATCGCCTGGGAGCTGGCCTTCGACGCGCCGCAGCTGGTGACATTGCGCGCGCCGATGGTGCGCCTGGATGTGAGCAGGGATCGCGTCGAGACCGACGCGTTCCGTATCGACCCGATCAGCGAAACCCTGCAGGCAGGCAGCACTGCGGCCGGAGACACCGCCGCCAGCCCCGCGCTGGATGCCAGCATCCAGAGCACGGACTATGGCCCCGCGATCTGGAGCGCCGCCTCGACCTCCAACTACGCGGCATCGCGTTCGGCAGCGATCAGTGCAGTGACCATCCACACCACGCAGGGCAGCTACGCCGGCACCATCTCCTGGTTCAAGAATGCTTCCGCGCAGGTCAGCGCGCACTATGTCATCCGCTCCTCCGACGGACAGGTGACGCAGATGGTGCGCAATGCCGATACCGCCTGGCACGTCGGCAGCCAGAACAGCTACACCTTGGGCATCGAGCACGAGGGCTACGTCGACAACAGCTCCTGGTACACCAATGCCATGTATGACGCTTCGGCAGCACTGGTTCGCAACTTCTGCGCCACGTATAGCGCGATCAGTTGCGCCAGTGCGTATAGCGGGGCATCCAGCAGCGGCATCAACGTGTTGGCTGCCAGCGTCAAGATCAAGGGCCACCAGCATTACAGCGGGCAGACGCATACCGACCCGGGCATCAACTGGAACTGGTCCAAGTACTACACGCTGCTGAATCCGGGCAGCGGTGGTGGCACCGGCACGGTCACCTACCTGGATCGCTTCGAGAGCAGCGTCGGCCATTTCGATACCAGCCCCAGCTATTCGGGTAGCACCACCGGTATCAGCACGGCATCCACCGCCACACGGGATTGCACCACACAGAAGAACGGGAGCTGTTCGTTGCGGGTGCTGCTGAAGGACAACACCGCGAGCGCTGCCGACTGGGCGGTGCGTCTGCTGTCGGGAAGTGGTGCGCCTGCAAGCAATACCGCGCTGACCCGCGCCAATGGTGTCGTCGGGTTCTGGGTATGGAGTGGCGGTACCGGAACCACGGTTGGCATCGGCATCGACGACAGTGATGGCACCGAGCGCTCAAGCAGCAAGGCCATCGCTGCCAATACCTGGACCTATGTATCGTGGTCATTGAACGACGCAGCACAGTGGAATGCGTGGGTGAATGGCAATGGCGCGATCACCGGCAGCAATGTCACGCTGGATGCGATCTGGCTGTATCACGCCAACACCGCGTATGACCTCAATGTGTATATCGATGATGTGCAGATAGCGAATTGATCTGCCTGGAGCCGACGGCCCTGTCTGTAGAGCGCAGCCATGCTGTGCTGTGGCTTTCCTTGTAAAGCCCCTGCCGAGCATGGCTCGGCACTACAGGTGCCGGCGGCCTTTGGCTTCTGCTTTGGCTTTGGCTTCTGCTTTGGCTTTGGCTTCTGCTTTGGCTTTGGCTTTGGCTTTGGCTTTAGCCCTTCTCCCGCTTGCGGGAGAAGGGTTGGGATCAGGGGGAGGCTGTTGATCTTGCTGGTAAAGCCCCTGCAGAGCATGGCTGGGCACTACAGTCCCCCGTTTATTTGCGGGCGGTGAAGATGGGCGTGAGGTAATCGGTGCTGCCCTCGATCCGCTCCAGCGTCGGGTAACGCAGGCCACCGTGGTAGTCGATGCTCAGCGTGCGGTAAACATCCACTTCCTTCACCAGCAGGCGCACCGGTTGCTTGCTGTCCTTGGCCGCACGCACGGCTTCCTCCAGCTCGTCGGCGCTGTACTGCAGGTCGTTCACTGCCAGCACCTGCATGCCAGTGCCGACGCCGGCGTTGAACGCCGCACTGTCCCAGCGTACTTCGTTGACGTAACCGGCCGGGCTCAAGGAAACACCCAGCGAGTAGATGAAGTTGGCACCACGGCCCTTCATCGTCGCCTTGAAGTACGCGCTGGGCTTGTCCTTGTAGACCAGCTTCCAGCCAGCCGCTTCGATGCCGCCGACCAGGCCGGTCCTGCGTTCGAGACGATCACGCAGGAACTGCGACCAGTCACCGGTCGGCTGCACCTGCTCCAGGGTCGCGGCGACGTCGTCGTAGGTATAGGTATCCGGGCGCTCCCACTGGCCATCGTTCTGGCCAAAGAAGGCCTTGGCGAAATCGTCCAGACTGCGCTTGCCGCCGCTGAGCGTGCGCAGGCGCACATCGGCTTCCAGCCACAGCATCTGCCCGCCCTGGTAGTAGTCCTCGCTCATCTGGTAGCCGCGGTACGGCTTGGGTTTGCGACGGGCGATCACCGGGTCGTTGGTGGTGTCGCCCAGCGAACGCCACTCCAGCCCGGGGCGGTTATCCGCATAGGTTGCAGCAACCATCGCCAGCGCATCACGCGAAGCATCCAGCGGTCGGATACCAGCGCGCGCGGTCAACACATTGCCCCAGTACTGGGTCTGCCCTTCGTAGACCCACAGCAGGCTGCCCTGCATCGGCACGTTGTAGTTCAGCGTGGCCAGGTCGGCCGGGCGCCGGTACTTGCCATCCCAGGAATGGGTGTACTCATGGCCAAGCAGATCGCTGCTGCCGACCTTGGCATCCCAACCGCTGAAGTAATCGCGGTCTTCGCTGTTCTCGCTGGAACGCTGGTGTTCCAGGCCGATACCGCCGAGCTGGTTGGTCACCGCGAACAGGAAATCGTAGTGATCGTAGTGCTCGGCACCGAACAGCTTGCGTGCCTGGGTTACCAGCGCGCGGTGCTGCTCGATATGCTCGGGCTTGGCTTCCAGATCCTTTGCCCGGTCGGCAAACACGTTCAAGCGCACCGGGCGCGTACCGGCCGGGGCCAGATCGAACATGCGATGGTAGCGGCCGGCGAACACCGGCGAATCCACCAGGATTTCCAGATTGGTCGGTGCATAGTTGACGGTGTCGCCGTTGCGGCTGGCCACGGTCAGGGCGCTGGCTGCATCCCAGCCCTGCGGGTAACGCGCACTGGCCTGGTAAGTGATGGCATGTGCGGCGTGACCGGCCGGGTACAGCAGCATCGCGTTCCACTGCAGGTTGAGCATGTTCGGCGTCATCACCGTGCGACCCTGCGCCGAATCGGTGGGGCTGAGGAACTGGAAATCCATGCGCAGCTCATTGACGCCTTCGGGCACCTGCACGTTGAAGGTGTAGACATCGAGCGGGTCGCGCACCCATTCCAGACGCTGGCCGTTGGCGTTGATCACCAGCCCGGCCAGCTTTTCGATCTGGCCGCTGGGCGAATGGCTGCCCGGCAACCAGGCCGGGTAATGGAAGCGCTGCAGGCCCGGCTGCACCGGTACGGTCTGCCGCACCTTGAACATGCGCTGGCCCAGGTCGGTGGCGTCCACTTCGAGGCGGATGGTGCCCGGATACGCGGCCTCGCTGATCTTCACCCCGCGTGCGTCCACGTCAGCCACCGCCGGCGCCGCGTTGGCCAAACCCATGGCGGCCATCAGGGCCAACCCCAGTACTGCAGGACGGAACACATGCATCACCAACCTCTCGCTTGTCTGAGAAGGCCATGATGCGGCAAGCCTGCACTGCGTGACACGGGCCGATGGTCATCAACACATCACCGGTAGTGCCGAGCCATGCTCGGCAAGGGCCTTATGCACCAACCAATGATCACCAGATTGCCCGATTTTGTAGGAGCGGCGTCAGCCGCGAAGCCACGAATGCCTGCGGGGATGGCATTCGTGGCGATTGCTGTTGGCTGGGTTGGATCTGGCTGTCTGCTGCTCCGGTGGGAGCAGTGGCTTCGCGGCTTACGCCGCTCCTACAAACAGCTGTCAGGTTCTTACAAAAATCTCCACACGCCGATTCAGCTGCCTGCCACTGGGGTTGTCCTTGCCATTGACCTCATTCGGCGCAACCGGCTGCGATTCACCGTAGCCGTGTGCCGCCGCGTCGGTGGCACTGCCACGCTGGCGCAATGCCGCAAGCACGGCCTGGGCGCGGCGCTCGGACAGGTCCTGGTTGTAGTCGTCACTGCCCTTGGCATCGGTGTGACCACGGATTTCCATCGCGCTGGACGGCACTTTACCCAGCGCCGTCGCCAGTACATCCAACACTTTGCCGGCATCAGGACGGATGATGTCCTTGTCGAAATCGAACAACACCTTGTCGTTGAGGGTGATCACGTAGCCGCACGGCGCACCGGACGGCTTGAACTTGTCCAGCAGCGGGAACTTCCCGGCGGGCGGCAACGGCGGCAGTGGCGCCATCTTCACTTCGCGCGGCACCGCACCGATGGTGCCGGTACCGTCGCCGCGATTTTCGACGATACCCTCAGGGCCGCCGATCCACTTGCCAGAACCGTCGGCGTTGATCTCGATGTTGCCATCGCTGCCCACCCAGCTGCCTGAGCCATCACCGTGGTTCTCGATGCTGCCGAAGCCACCTACCCAGCTGCCGGCACCCTTGCCATCCAGCTCGATATTGCCGTGCGCGCCCACATAGGTGCCTGAGCCATCGGCATTCACCTCGAAGGTACCGGCCTCGTTGACCACACTGCCGCTGCCATCGGGCTTCACTTCCACCACACCGTCGCCGGTTACCGCCTGGCCGCTGCCATCGGCACCGATGTTGAACACGCCGTGCCCGCCGACGCGCTCCAGGTTGCCTTGTGCGTCGACATTGGTGAAGCCGCTTTCATTGACCAGTCCACCATCGGTGGCGCAGTTGGCCGGGCGCACGCTGATGCCGGCGACCGGATCGATCAATGATTGCATCGACAGCTCCAGACGCTTCTGTGCCGGGCCGCTGCCGATGATGCTGGGCACCATGATGGTCGGTATCACCGGAAACTCGATGCTGCCTGCGGTCAGCACTTCCGCGTTGGAGGCCGTTGGCGCAGCGGTCGCTGCAGGTGCAGCTTCCGGCGTTGCAGCAACAGGTTGATCGGCAGGCGCATCGCGCCCGCAGGCGGCGACAAGAACGCTGAGACAAGCCAGTGACAGGACAGCAACACGCATGCAGCAACTCCGTTTGTGCGAAGCGCTCATTCTTGCCAATGCGCCGTTCAATTTCCGTGACCACCGCTTGGCGGTCGGTGCCTCGATCAGGATTCATCCAGCGCAGCGAAGGACGCCGCCAGGTGATCAATGAACAAACGCACCGACGGCAACAAACCGCGACGAGAGGGAAACACCGCGTGGATGATTTCCTTCGGCGGCGCCCAGTCCGGGGCCACGTTGACCAATTGCCCTGCATCCAGCGCATCGCGCACGATCATCGTTGGCAACTGTGCAACGCCGACGCCCGCCAGTGCCGCGGCACGCAACGCCATCATGCCGCGGGTGATCAAACGCGGATGATGCGGCACTTCGGCCATCGCGCCATCAGGGCCGATCAGACGCCAGACGTGTTCGCCCTGCGGCACACCAAGCGCGACGCTGGGCAGCAGGTGCAGATCCGCGGGGCCGTGCGAATGGCCATGTGTGTCAAGCAATGAGGGTGCCGCCACCAGGCATTGGGTGCGCTCGGCCAACACCTTCAACACCAGCTCGCTGTCTTCCAGCGGCGGCGGGCGCACGCGGATGGCCACATCCACGCCTTCGGCGATGACGTCGACGCGGCGGTTGGTCGCGTCCAGATGCACTTCCACATCCGGGCAATGCGCCATGAACTCGGCCACCATCGCCGCCACCCGGAAATCCAGCAGCATGGTCGGGCAGCTGACCCGCACCACACCACGCGGCTGCGAACGGGTCAACTCGATGGATTCGGCCGCGGCTTCGGCCTCCACCAGCATCGCCCGGCAATGCGCATGGAAGGTCTGGCCGACCTCGGTGACCGAGAAGCGGCGGGTGGAACGCTGGATCAGGCGCACCCCCAGCCGTTCCTCCAGCAGGGCGATACGCCGGCTCAGCTTGGACTTGGGCTCGCCCAGCGCGCGCCCGGCCGGGGCAAAGCCGCCGTGCTCGACCACCTTGGCAAAGTAGTACAGGTCGTTCAGGTCGAGCATTGCGGCTCCAGCGTTCACCAAATAGGACTATCAGACCATTATTTGCCGTCTACCGGCGTGATCGTCCCAAATCTAATCTTTGCTCCAACGCCGGCGCACCCCGCGCCGCCCAAGGAGCAGACAGATGAAGAAGATCAGTGGCCTATACAGCGCGCCCCGCCCGCATTGGGTCGGTGATGGCTTCCCGGTCCGTTCGTTGTTCTCGTACAACACCCACGGCCGCCAGCTCAGCCCCTTCCTGCTGCTGGACCATGCAGGCCCGGCCGAGTTCGAGCCCGCGCCGACCCCGCGCGGCGTCGGCCAGCATCCGCACCGTGGTTTCGAGACCGTCACCATCGTCTATGACGGTGAAGTGGCGCACCGCGACTCCACCGGCGCCGGTGGCGAGATCGGCCCGGGTGACGTGCAGTGGATGACCGCTGCCTCGGGCATCCTGCACGAGGAATTCCACTCCGAAGCCTTCACCCAGCGCGGTGGCAAGCTGGAGATGGTGCAGCTGTGGGTCAACCTGCCTGCCAAGGACAAGATGGCCGCACCGGGCTACCAGAACATCAGCAACGCCGATATCCCGGTGGTACCACTGGCCGATGGTGCCGGCACGGTGCGGGTGATCGCCGGTGAGTTCGGCGGCCAGCGCGGCCCGGCCCGCACGCATACGCCGATGGACGTGTGGGACATGCGCCTGTCGCGTGACCAGCACACCACCCTGCAGTTCGCGCAGGGCCACACCGTGGCGATGGTGATCCTGCACGGCACCGTGCTGCTCAACGGCAGCCAGGTTGCCCGCGAAGGCCAGCTGGTGCTGTTCGACCGCCAGGCCGGCGAAGTGCAGTTGGAAGCCAACGCCGACGCCACCGTGCTGGTGCTGGCCGGTGAACCGATCGATGAGCCCATCGCCGGCTACGGCCCGTTCGTGATGAACACCCAGGAAGAAATCCGTCAGGCGATGGATGACTTCAACTCCGGCCGCTTCGGCCAGATCGCAGCGTGATGCTCAAGCCCCTCTCCCCATGGGAGAGGGGTTGGGGTGAGGGCGAACGAAGTCAGTACCAAGCAAACAACAGCGTAGTCCCCGATGACAGGGCCCATCCCGGTCATCTCTTCCCCGCACCGCTGCTCTGCGCACGCTGCGATGTCATCCAGATCCAAGAGAGTCTCGCCATGTATACCTTCCCTCAAGTAGCCAACTTCAACGGCGCAAAACCCGTCATCGACCCGAACAACGTCGCGATGCTGTTGATCGACCACCAGAGCGGCCTGTTCCAGACCGTACACGATATGCCGTTCACCACGCTGCGGCGCTTGGCCTCGACGCTGGCCAAATTGGCCTCGCTGGCGAAGATCCCGGTAATCACCACCGCCTCGGTGCCGCAGGGCCCGAACGGCCCGCTGATTCCGGAAATCCACCAGAACGCGCCACACGCCAAGTACGTAGCTCGCAAGGGTGAAATCAATGCCTGGGACAACCCCGATTTCGTGCAGGCCGTGAAGGACACCGGCAAGCAGCAGCTGATCATCGCCGGCACCATCACCAGCGTGTGCATGGCATTCCCGTCGATTGCAGCGGTCGCCGATGGCTACCAGGTGTTCGCGGTGATTGATGCCTCCGGCACCTATTCCAAGCAGGCGCAGGAGATCACCTTGGCGCGGATGATGCAGGCCGGCGTCGTGGTCATCGATGTGGCTGCTGTCGCCTCGGAACTGCAGAAGACCTGGAACCGCGAAGACGCCGCCGAATGGGCGCAGGCCTATACCAATATCTTCCCCAACTACCAGTTGCTGATCGAGAGCTACAGCAAGGCGCAGGAAGTGGTGACCAACCACGAGCAGCTGGATTCGCAGCGCAGCTGAAGCAAGTCTCTAAGCAAGCCCCTCTCCCTTCGGGGTGAGAGAGGCAGCGGAGCGGTGGTTGGGGTCAAGGCAGACGAAGCCAGCGATAAACAAACCATCCAATTCTTTCAGCATCACAGCAGTGCGCACCCACACCCTCATCCGCCCCTTCGGGGCATCCCCGCCTTCGCGGGGACAAGCTCTTCTCCCGGAGGGAGAAGGAAACATCGGAGCCTCACATGAGCAAGCCCTACACCCGCCTCAACAAAGATGACGTTGCCGTATTGCTGGTCGATCACCAGGCCGGCCTGCTGTCGCTGGTGCGCGATATCGATCCGGACAAGTTCAAGAACAATGTGCTGGCACTGGCCGACATCGCCAAGTACTTCAAGCTGCCGACCATCCTCACCACCAGCTTCGAGAACGGCCCGAATGGCCCGCTGGTGCCGGAGCTGAAGGCCTTGTTCCCGGATGCGCCGTATATCGCCCGCCCCGGCCAGATCAATGCCTGGGATAACGAAGACTTCGTCAAGGCGGTCAAGGCCACCGGCAAGAAGCAGCTGCTGATTGCAGGCGTGGTCACCGAGGTCTGCGTGGCGTTCCCGGCGTTGTCGGCGCTGGCCGAGGACTTCGAGGTGTTCGTCGTCGCCGATGCCTCGGGCACCTTCAACAGCATGACCCAACAAGCTGCCTGGAGCCGCATGGAGCAGGCCGGCGCACAGATGATGACCTGGTTCGGCGTGGCCTGCGAACTGCACCGCGACTGGCGCAACGACGTGGAAGGCCTGGGTGCATTGTTCTCCAATCACATCCCCGACTACCGCAACCTGATCACCAGCTACACCACACTGACTACCGGCAAGTAAGCCGCTGGGTAAGCACGAAGACGCCGCTTCGCAGCAGGCGGCGTCTTCGCATGAATACGCGGGCACTATCCGAAGGTCCAGTTCCGCGCATCATCGCTGCCGCGTTACCGTCCCCGGGTTGCTTCCCCACGGTATCCGCCCCATGCAGCCCACCACCCAAGACACCGCCTCGGCGCGCTTTGCGATCCGCTGTGCGAATTTCGCCGAACGCTGGTTCCCCGACTCCTGGGTGTTCGCCGCCCTCGCCCTGGCCGCCGTCTCATTGGCGGCCTTGTCCATAGGCGCCGCGCCTACCGACACCGCCAAGGCCTTCGGCGATGGCTTCTGGAGCCTGATCCCCTTCACCATGCAGATGGCCTTCGTGGTGATCGGCGGCTATGTGGTGGCTTCGTCGGGTCCGGCCTCGCATTTGATCGATCGGCTGGCCCGCGTGCCGAAGAACGGCCGCAGCGCGGTCGCCCTGGTCGCCATCGTGTCGATGACCGCATCGTTGTTGAACTGGGGCCTGAGCCTGGTATTCGCTGGCCTGCTGGTGCGTGCATTGGCCCGCCGCAGCGAGTTGAAGATGGATTACCGCGCCGCCGGTGCGGCGGCGTATCTCGGCCTCGGTGCGGTATGGGCCCTGGGCCTGTCGTCCTCGGCTGCACAGCTGCAGGCCAACCCGGCCAGCCTGCCGCCGTCGATCCTGTCGATCACCGGCGTCATCCCGTTCACCGAAACCATCTTCCTGTGGCAGTCCGGCGTGCTGCTGGCCGCGCTGGTGGTGGTGTCGCTGATCATTGCCTACGTCACCGCACCGGCCGCCAACTCGGCGCGCGATGCCGCCGACTGCGGCGTCGATGTCACCGCCGATGTCGCCCCGGCCAAGGCCAAGCCGACACGCCCCGGCGAATGGCTGGAGCACAGCCCGCTGCTGATCCTGCTGCTGGTCGCGCTGGCCGCGGGTTGGTTGATCCACGAGTTCAGCACCAAACCGGCGATCCAGGCAATCTCCGGCCTGAACACCTACAACCTGCTGTTCCTGATGGCTGGCGCGTTGCTGCACTGGCGCCCGCGCAGCTTCCTCGATGCGGTATCGCGCGCCGTGCCCTCAACCACCGGCGTGCTCATCCAGTTCCCGCTGTACGGCTCCATCGCCGCCATCATGACCACGGTCAATGGCAGCGAGGGCCATAGCGTTGCCCACATCATCTCCACCTTCTTCACCCAGATCGCCAGCCACGACACCTACGCGCTGCTGATGGGCAGCTACTCGGCTGTGCTGGGCTTCTTCATCCCGTCCGGCGGCGGCAAGTGGATCATCGAAGCCCCGTACGTGATGCAGGTGGCCAATGAACTGCATTACCACCTCGGCTGGTCGGTGCAGATCTACAACGCCGCCGAAGCCCTGCCCAACCTGATCAACCCGTTCTACATGCTGCCGCTGCTCGGCGTACTCGGCCTGAAGGCGCGCGACCTGATCGGCTTCACCTTCGTGCAGTTGCTGGTGCACACACCGCTGGTACTTCTGCTGTTGTGGGCGCTGGGTGCGACGCTGGCCTATACGCCGCCCGTAATGCCTTGATGGCTTGCCGCAACGATTGAAAGCAGAACGCCACGCATTGCGTGGCGTTCTGCTTTCTTGCAACTGGATGGATGAAATCAAAATCAAGGGCATGCAAGCACCCCCTCCCAACCTCCCCCTTGGCTTCGCCAAAGGGGAGGAGCAGAGCAGCGCAGCCTTCCGCCCCCTCCCTTTCGCCGGAGGCGAAGGGGAGGGTTGGGGAGGGGTAGCTCTTGATCTCCGCCAACATCCATATGACTTCCCACCCATTGCATCCCCACCAGTAACTGCCACGATTCCCCAGCCAACACCCATCAGGAGCCGGCCATGCTGTCAGCTGCACTACGCGTGTTTGTTGTGGGAATGCTCTGCGTCGCCGGCAGCGCCGTGGCCGCACCCCCGGATACCACCACCCTGCAGGCCATCGAGGCCACTGCCTACGACTACATGGACGGCCAGCTGGAAGGCGATGTCGCGCGGGTGACGCGGGCGCTGCATCCGGACCTGGCCAAGCGCAATCTCGTTGCCAATCCGAATGAAACCCTGGGGCTGGGCCGGATGAGCTCGGATGAGCTGATCCGCTTCACCCGCGAGGGCGCGCTGAAGACGCCGCGCGAACAATGGCAGCGCACGGTGACGGTGCTACAGGTAGACGAGGACATTGCCACGGTGCGGCTGGAGAGCCCATGGTTCATCGATCACCTGCAGATGGGCCGGTTTGATGGGCGCTGGGTGATCGTCAATGCGTTGTGGCATCGGAAGGTGCGGGGCGGTTGAGTGGGTGATTTGGCGTTTTGGTCTACGTGCCAGAAGCTTCCCCCCACCCCAACCCCTCCCCCGCAGGCGGGAGAGGGGCTTTGCTTCGTTTTGTTTTTTTCTTGAACTGATACTGAACGGAGCCGCCAAACCCCGTTATCGTATGCGGCTTCCAACCGTTGCCCGCCGCGCCAGCCATGAGCCAGATCGATGTAGTGCATTCCACTTCCGAACACGGCGCCTGCGAGAACTGCCGCACGCCGTTGCAGGGTCACTACTGCCATGGCTGCGGGCAGTCGGCGCATAACCCGTTGAAGAACTTCGGGCATGCGGTCGAGGAGGTGTTCGAATCGTTTTGGCATCTGGACGGGCGCATATTCCGCACCCTGCGCGACCTGCTGGTGCCGGGCCGGATCGCCGTCAACTTCCTCAAGGGCCAGCGCGTCGGCTATGTGCAGCCGCTACGGCTGTTCGTGATCCTCACCCTGTTCACCTTCTTCGTCGGCAAACTGACCCTGCACAGCGACGACTTCGGCACCGGCAGCAATGCCGATCCGGCCTTCGCCAAGGCGCAGACCGTGGCCGAGGTGGAAGCCGTGCGCGCCACCCAGGTGGCGCAGATCGAGCAACAGCAGAAGACGAACCCTGCGGCGGCGCCAGCGCTTGCCATTGCCATGGCAGCGATCAACACCTCAGCTGCGCAGCGCACTGCGGAACTCGAAGCAAACACGCAGCCATCCGCACGCAGCGCTACCGACTCGGCGCTGGCGCGTGCCAACGACACAGCGGACCGCGTCAGCGCCGAGAAGAAGGCCGTCTTCATCAATGTCCCGGTCAACGGCAAACCCTGGGATGCCGAGACCAATCCCATCGTGCTGGAGGGCTGGCCGAAATTCGTCAGCAACTGGTTGAACCGTCGCTTGGCCAATGGCCAGGCCAACGTCGAGCGCATGGGCAACAAGACCGATCTGTATGTCCAGGCCATCCTGACATCACTGCCCGGCGCGCTGTTCTTCCTGATGCCGATCTTCGCGCTGGTGTTGCGCGTCGCTTACATCCTGCGCCGGCCGATGGGCTATCTGGAGCATCTGGTGGTGGCGCTGTACAGCCACTGCTGGCTGATGCTGGTGCTGCTGACCACCTTCCTCATCGCCGGTATCAGCGGCGCGATCGGCAATGCGGTGGTCAGCTCGATCTGCGCCTGGCTGTATGTGCTGTTGTGGCTGGCGGTGCCGGTCTACCTGTTCTGGATGCAGCAGCGCGTATACGGCGGCAATCCGATCCTGACCCTGCTGCGCTACAGCTTCATCGGTTTCATCTATTTCTTCCTGGTCACCTTCGTGGTGATGTACGCGGTGCTGGCCGGCGTATCGGCTTGAAGCCGGTTTGAAACCACGCAGCGTTGCAATTGGGCGACGTGCGATTGGCTCGTGTAGCCCGGGTAAGCGCAGCGCACCCGGGAAGTGGGGAGCAGGAAGTCTTTCCGAGCACGCCCCAACAGCCCG